>NZ_JABWQX020000018.1 GCF_014268655.2 Pseudomonas marvdashtae | reverse complement strand
CCACGGAGCAATGCCGGAGTGAGGGCACACCGAGCCTAGGCGAGGTGCCGAGTGGTGGGGCAAAAGCGTTTTGCTTACTTTTACGCTTCATAAAAGTGAGTCGCTGTAAGAGCGAAACCATAAGCAGCCGTTACCGCAGCAATGGATATGTACCCGGTCCGTAAGAGATACGCCGGCCCTGAGGGCGCTCAGCGGGGATAAATCCCCTCGCCACAGGGTTTCGTGTTTATCCCAATGCCAGTCATATCATCC
>NZ_JABWQX020000017.1 GCF_014268655.2 Pseudomonas marvdashtae | reverse complement strand
CTGCTCCATCCCGCGTCTGTGTGGCGGCATTCTACAGGCGAACGCCGGAGTGTCAACCGTTAATAAGGCGCTGGGCAAAATAAACGTCCGGTTGGCTAAATACGCGAAAACAAACGGGAAATCGTCCTACAACTTCGACGGCGCGGAGCGGTGATGGAGTTGGGACCCCACCGACGCTGCAAATCAAGCGCACACAAAAAAGGCCACTCTTTCGAGTAGCCTTTCTTGATGTTTGGTTGCGGGAGCCGGATTTGAACCGACGACCTTCGGGTTATGAGCCCGACGAGCTACCAGA
>NZ_JABWQX020000016.1 GCF_014268655.2 Pseudomonas marvdashtae | reverse complement strand
AGGCGGCCTGAAAGCCGACCTGTCTCTAGGTGACCGCGTTCATCCTGTAGGAATGGGTTTGCTTGCGAACAGCCTGCACATTCGACGTTTTCGTTGACGGTCGCATTTAACCCCGTGGCGAGGGAGCTTGCTCCCGCTGGGCTGCGGAGCAGCCCCAAAACCATTCTCCAAGGTGCATCCAGGAAACAGCGGGGTGGTTTTTACAACTGCGCGCAGCCGAGCGGGAGCAAGCTCCCTCGCCACGGGTTTGTTGTTTGCTAGGAAAATGGTTCTCCATGTGGGGAGCGAAGGCCAGATCATAGCCCACGGCCATCGCGAGCAAGTTCGCACTGGAGAAACCCGGTCCCCATCAAGAGCCAGGTCGGCTATAAGGCCGCCT
>NZ_JABWQX020000015.1 GCF_014268655.2 Pseudomonas marvdashtae | reverse complement strand
GCCCGCCGCGAAGGCCCATCCATGGGCCAGCGCGGCTATCCCGGCATCCATGCCGGGATGCCCACTACGCAATACCTGCGTTCGGCCAGCGTGGTTAACGGGGCGCCGAGATCAACGTCCACCGCGAGGCGGCCTTATAGCCGACCTGGTTTTGGGTGGGATTGCGTTTCTCCAGTGCGGGCTTGCTCGCGAAAGCGACAGCCCAGACATCCCATGGATTGGCTCGAGGCTGATCGTTCCCACGCTCTGCGTGGGGATGCATCCCGGGACGCTCTGCGTCACATTCCGAAAGCGGAACGCGGAGCGTCCCTGGCGACATTCCCACGCAGGAGCGCGGGAACGATCAAACATTGCCGACTCCCTGGGTGCTGGGCAAAGGCCGAAGTTTACAGGGAGTTGGTGGAGGTTTGA
>NZ_JABWQX020000014.1 GCF_014268655.2 Pseudomonas marvdashtae | reverse complement strand
TGAAATACCGCTACGACTCGGCGCGGCTGTTGCTGACGGAAATCGAGAACGAGTCCGGTGAAAAATATCAGCTGGACTACACGCCCAACGGACTGATCCGACAGGAAACCGGCTTCGACGGCCAGCGCACCGGCTACGCCTACGACCTCAACGGCCACCTGCTGGAAAAGACCGAGTTTGGTGCCGATGGCAGCCAACAGGTCACCGCCTACCAGCGTGATGCTGCCGGACGCCTGCTGCGCAAGACCTTGCCCGACGGCACGACCGTCGATTACCGCTACGACGCCCTAGGGCGCCTGGTCAGCGTCGACGACGGCCATTGGCCGCTGGCCTACGAATACGACGCGCAAGACCGCCTCGTCGCCGAACACCAGGGCTGGGCCACCCTGCGTTATCGATACGACAACACCGGTCGCTTGATCCATTGCCGCCTGCCGGATCGCAGCACCCTCGACTATCGCCACCTCCCGGGT
>NZ_JABWQX020000013.1 GCF_014268655.2 Pseudomonas marvdashtae | reverse complement strand
CCCCGCCGCGAAGGACCATCCATGGTCCAGCGCGGCTATCCCGGCATCCATGCCGGGATGCCCACTGCGCAATACCTGCGTTCGGCCAGCGTGGTTAATGGGGCGCCGAGATCAACGTCCACCGCGAGGCGGCCTTATAGCCGACCTGGTTTTGGTGGGATTGCGTTTCTCCAGTGCGGGCTTGCTCGCTACTGCGCGCGGTGTGGTCAGGGTTGTGTATTGACGTTGTCCAGCATCCGATTCGCCAATAGAGCGCCCAGCTCGATCAATTGCTGAATGCCAAGGGCAACATGGCGTCGCGAGCCTTTCAGGTCGAACGCCAGGTCGCTGACCATGGCATCGGCTGAGGCCAGGGTTTCGCTGAGGTTGGCCAGCAGGCTTTCGGTGTCGACGCCGTCCACTACAGTGAACAGTTGGCCTGTGGGCTGTTTCTTTTTGGCTTGAGGTTTGGGGTCAAGATAGAGGTCGATGGCGCGCTTGGCGGCTTCATCGAGCACTGGAGGAATCTGGCTGGCTTCGGGAGAAACGGAATCGTTTTTGTTGGCCTAGAGTTACTTTCAGACATGTTGAGCGCTCCATTAGGATTGAAATAACGCCCCCTACTTTCGGGTTTCCAGTCCCGGCCGCTGAATTTGCAGCGACGGGAAAAGACTAGCGACAACCCTTCCCACCCGGCAACCGCCAGAACTCGTCGGAAAAATCCACCTGAATCAGAAAGTGTGTCCGACCATTCCCACAAAGCTTGGTCGGCTGTCAGCCATCGCAAACAGCTCACTGAAGGAACACGCCCCCCAAAAAACCAGGTCGGCTATAAGGCCGCCTCGCGGTGGACGTTGATCTTGGCGCCCCGTTAACCACGATGGCCGAACGCAGGTATTGCGTAGTGGGCATCCCGGCATGGATGCCGGGATAGCCGCGCTGGCCCATGGATGGGCCTTCGCGGCGGGCCCACGGAGCAATGCCGGAGAGAGGGCATGCCGAGCCTAAGCGAGGCACCAAGTGGTGGGGCTAGAGCGCTAATGAGATGGTCAGCCCGGCGAGAACCTCAGGTCTAAACTTCTGAGGTTCTCCCTTTTCCTGAGGAGGCTTTCTCATGAACAGCGTGACGCTTCTAGGCATCGACATTGGCAAAAACAGCTTCCACTTGCATGGCCAAGATGCA
>NZ_JABWQX020000012.1 GCF_014268655.2 Pseudomonas marvdashtae | reverse complement strand
CAAGGCCACATGGTTCTGCGCAAGAAGCTTAATCGCAGCCAGTTGCTACCGTGGCTAGCACAAATACCACCCTGCAAAGTCGCCATGGAATCCTGTGGCGGGTCACAGTTTCTGGCGAGAGAAATCACCAAGCTCGGCCATCAGGTCCAACTGATTGCGCCACAGCATGTAAAAGCTTACGTCACGGGCAACAAGAACGATTTCATTGATGCCGAAGCTATCTGCGAAGCCGCATCACGCCCCAGAACGCGCTCTGTGCAGGTCAAGTCGGTCGACCAGCAGGTATTGTCGACGGTGCATAAATTGCGTAAATCACTGGTAAGTCGACGCACCGGCGTGATCAACCAGGTGCACGGGTTCTTATTGGAGTTTGGCGTTATCTTTCCCGCCGGCTATGCCGCGCTGGATCGGGTTCCTACATTGATGGAAGAACACAATCTACCTCTGCGCCTGAGGCAGGCTATTAATCGGATGCTTGATGACATTCGTCAATTGACCAGCGAAATCAAAGCGCTGGATACCGAGATCAAGCAGCAGGTAAACAGGAGTGACGCCGGCAAAAGATTACAGAGCGTCCCCGGCATCGGCCCCCTCATCGCTAGCGCGTTGGTGGCCGATGTCGGGGATGCTTCGATGTACAAATCGTCCCGAGACTTTTCGGCCTCCCTGGGGTTAGTGCCGCGGCAATACTCGACTGGGGGGCAAACCACGTTACTGGGTATTAGCAAGCGTGGGGATCGGTATTTGCGAACCTTGTTGATGCAGGGCGCCCAAACCCTGCTTTACCGAATCGATAAACGAAACGATGCGCTCGGCGTCTGGGCTAGAAACCTTTTGGCCCGAAAACCAATCAACAAAGTTGCCTGTGCTCTGGCTAATAAAATGGCCAGGATCGTCTGGGCGCTGTTGACCAAAGGTGGCACCTACAACGGGCATTTCACTGCGTGATCCAGTTTTACCACCGGCTTTTGCGACGTCAGTAAGTGATGGCGATAAACGGCAAATATCCTGGCTGAGAACCTGATAAGCAAAGAAGCTTTCGAAGCTGAAGCGCTTTTAAGGACAGGCAGGAGCGAATACTCATCAAGGGCCGAGCGCGTACCCGCGCTCACATGGAGCCCGGATACATTAGCGCAAGCCTGATTTACCGTTCATCGTGACTGAGTAGCAAAAGGTAGGCTG
>NZ_JABWQX020000011.1 GCF_014268655.2 Pseudomonas marvdashtae | reverse complement strand
GTAATGCTGTTCACTTAAGCGGAGCAGCCTTACGGTCCACTGGGTACCGGGTTTTGGAAATCTTCACCGTCCTTGGCCTTCCCGGCCTTGGGCGGTGATTCAGAAACATTCCTCCTACTCCTCCCCTCAGCTCGCTTAGCCTCCTTCCTGTTGCCGATACCGGATTAGCTGCTGCCATCACTATCAACTGCACCGCTATGTACTGGCAGGCAGGCTTGAACCGTATATCCGAAGGTGCGCGGCCGAACGCTACAGCGGCTTGGCTGGCCTCTCTACGAATAATGTTATAAGCCAGCAAAAGCCCCCAGACCTCCTGATAAATCAACTCGACTTTCTTACTGCGCAGCGTTACCGCGTTCTGTTGCATCGAGCTTTTGATATCCCTGAAGCCCAGCTCAATCTCCCATCGCTCCAGGTACAGCTCAGCCACAGCTGCGGTGTCGTAGTCCTCGACAGGCAGAGAGGTAAGCAGCGATCTGACTTTCCCATGGCTTTCATAGCTAACTTCACGCACTTCCCAACTCAGGGGCAACTCAGGATTTCGTTTACGTGCCTGAGGGGAAACCTTCATCCGGACGAGACGGTCGTGCTCGCCGTAGCGCTCTACTTCCTCCATGACCAAATTCTTGCGAGCAGGTGTCAGCCAGTGTCGGTTCGTGCCGCCACCAACCACGCTTAGCAGTAGATCCGCGCCCCAGAAGCCTTTGTCGAACAAGGTGATCGAATTGTCCGGAATTTGCCCCAGAAACGTTTCGGCCAACCGCATTTCACTGCCCCGATAAGGGCTGAGCTGCGCATCGAGGATGACATGCGAACGGACATTCATCAGCGCAACGAGCCGCAGCATCGGAAACGGGGTCTGACGGTCGGTGCCGGTATTACCGGAGCCAAAATGTTCTCTGAGCTCAGGTGAGTCAGCAGTTCGCAGTAGTGCACCGTCCACCGCGAAGACTTGTAGACCGTTCCAGTCATCTCCCTCGTAGCGCTCGTTGCCCCAATGTTTACCGGTCTGACGGAACAGCGATTCAACTGGGTCAGCGCCCAGCCTTTTGCGAGCTTCAGTTACCCCGCTTCGGGCCAGCAACTGATCAGAAGCCAAGCCTTGCGCGCAGATATTCAAACGCCTGGCGACCTCATGAACAGGCTCATCGCGGAACAGAGCCATGCCCAAAACTAGCCAAAGAACTTGATCGCTCGGCAAGCGGCGCCGTCGTATCGTGGCTTGCGCCGAGAGGTTCAGCGCACTCGCTACCCACTCGATGGGGATGTTCTGAGTGAAGGTGCTCAGGTCAGAAAAATTGAAGAGATCGCCGAGGTCGAGCAACTGCTGCTGAATGGGCATAAAAAAATCCGATGCCAGGGTCTGACATCGGATTCTCTAGAAAGCCCGGCTTGGACTCAAATGCTTAAGTGAACAGCATTACG
>NZ_JABWQX020000010.1 GCF_014268655.2 Pseudomonas marvdashtae | reverse complement strand
CGCCTCAAGGCCCAGACCGTGTGGCAAACCCAACAGCAACAGCTGTTCTGGCGCGACTATTCCTACGACGCGGGCGGCAACCTCGCCGCGCTGTCCGACACACGAAACCGCCGCAGCTACCAATACGACAAGCAAGATCGCCTGCTGCGCATCGACTATGCCCACAGCCAAGCCCCGGAACGCTTCGCCCACGACCCGGCCGGCAACCTGCTGATGCAGGACCGCCCCGGCCCGACCACCCTCAAGGGCAACCGCCTATTGATGGAGGGCGACCGCCACTACGACTACGACGCCTACGGCAACCTCGTCCGCGAACGCCGCGGCACGGCCCAATGCCTGGTCACCGAATACCGCTACGACAGCCAACACCGCCTCATCGGCGTCACCGGCCCGGACGGCAGCGAAACGTCCTACCGCTACGACGCCTTCGGCCGACGCATCAGCAAGACCGTGGACGACCAGACCACCGAATTTATCTGGCAAGGCGACCAGGTCATCGCTGAAAGCAGCGACCAACATTACCAAAGCTACATCTACGAACCCGGAACCTTCCGCCCCCTCGCCCTGCTCGAAGGCGAAGGCCCAGAAAAAGCCACGCCGTTCTACTACCACAACGACCACCTCGGCACGCCCCAGGAACTCACTAGCCACCAAGGCGAAGTGGTCTGGGCGGCGCGCTACAACGGCTATGGCAAACTCACCGAACTAAGGCACGGCGACGGCCCCCGACTGCACCAACCGCTACGTTTCCAAGGGCAATACCACGACCTGGAAAGCGGCCTGCACTACAACCGGTATCGCTACTACAATCCGGAGACGGGACGGTACCTGACGGCGGATCCGATAAAGCTGGCGGGTGGGCTCAACGGGTATCGGTATACCCTGAACCCGACGGGGTGGGTGGATCCGTTGGGGTTGAATGCTCGCTGCCCAGGAAGTAAAGATGAGCGAGTTGAACGCGAACCAAAAAACGAGCCTTCGCTGCCTAAACTTTCTCGCCACGGCGCATTTAGGGGCGCAAAATTAGACGCCGGCATACCAAAGGCTCAGCAACCAGACCTTGTTTACGACGCCACCACAGGAAAAACACACCAATATAGTTATGCAAGAATGACGAATAGTTCCGGCGAGAGCGTTTTAAACAGCGAAGGAAAACCAATCTTGGCTCGCGAATATCAATTCACACGCCCTGACGATTCTAAAGTTATAATCCAAGACCACTCTGCCGGACATCAATTTAAACAACCAAATAACAGGGGCGACCAGAAAGCGCACTTTAATTTGCGCCCCATTGAGAACAGAAGAACTGGAAAAATTAGCAACACCAAAGAACACTACTACTTTAAGGAGTGAAAAATGAAGTTCTGGAACGATCTCGACGGAAGCACTTTTTTCAATAAGATTTTTTTATCTTCCGTCCCCATCGGGGAAATTAGATTATTTTCACTAGCCGTAGACAATGACAACTCTACAATCGTATTTGAATTCGACATCGCGGAATATCCCGAAGCGCCTCCAGAAAAATGGAAGCAATCAGGATTTAACACCTGCAGAATAGGACTGAACTGCAGCCCCCCAAAAAACTTAAAGATCACGAACATCCCAACGAAGGAAAAACTAATCCTTCAAATAACGCAAAACGAGAGTAAATTTTCAGTCCATGCCTCAAACGACACATCACTAATCGAGTTTGAAACCAGTCACCTACTACTATGCGGCCCTTCGGCATATAGAAACGCGACAGAGTGGACTTAGTATATTGGCGACACAACCTCGCAGATTCGGATCGCGATGACTACTTCGCGCATCAGCCTAATATGTACGAACGGGATAACGGTTTTTACCTTAAAACCCCCGACCCGCAGATCGAGGGCTTTCATCAACCGCGTGTCACCCAATCAACCCTCAAAAAATATTAATCGGGTAATCCACAAACACCCGCAGCTCATTCCCGCTGACGTTGTACTCACTGGACTTCTGCGACACGCGCAATACCGAGCTGCGCAACCGTACGCTCAAATCCTTGGCCGGGCCGCCCTGGACCACGTATTTGAACTGGTTGAAGATTTCGCGCTCGGTACCGCCCTCGCTGGTGGAGGTGGTGATGTTGTCGCCGCGCACGTACGCCACGTTATAGGTCAGGCCCGGTACGCCGAAGGTGGTGAAGTCCAGGCCATAGCCCAATTGCCAGCTGCGTTCGTCTTCGGCGTTGAAGTCCGACCAGTAGGAGTTGGCCAGGTAGATGGTGTTGCCGCCATCGCCGACACGATTCTGCCCGCGTTGATAGCCGCCGTAGGCGTAGCCCAGGTTGCTGTCGCCCGTGCTGCGCTGGTGAGCGAGGGTGAAGCTGTGCGGGCCGGTGGCGAAGGTGGCTGCCAGGCTCCAGATCTTGTTGTCGTCGCCAGTGACGTTGTTTTCGCGAACGTAGCTGTTGTCCAGCTTGGTGCGGTAGCCGTTGAAGTCCAGGGTCAGCGACTGATCCTTGGCCAGCGGGAACACGTAGTTGGCGTTCACGTACTGCTTCTTCAGTACGTCCTCGACATCCGAGGCGTAGAGCGAAGCCTTGAACTGTTCGGTGAACTGATAGCTGCCGCCCAACACGTTGATCGACTTCAAACCGCCGCTGTCACGGCCCTCGGCGCTCTTGCGCGACTCGGCGGTAAAACGGCCGGCATTCAGTTCCAGTCCCTTGATCTCTTTGGAAGTGATCAGCGTGCCGGTATAGCTTTCCGGCAGCAGGCGGGAATTGTCATAGTTCAAGACCGGCAGGGCCGGCATTTGGTCACCGTAAGCCAGCACGGTGTTGGAGACACGGAATTTCACCGCGGCGCCGAACTTGGACAAGTCGTCGGCCGCGTTGCCGCTATCACCCTTTTTGAAAAAATCGATGCCCTGTGCACCGGTGCGTCCTTTACCGCCGTCCAGGCGCAATGCATACAGGCCGAAGGCATCTACGCCGACGCCCACGGAGCCTTGGGTGAACCCGGACGAGAACGTACCGATGGCCGCCTGGCCCCATTCGGCCTTGTCCTGGTTGCCGTCCTTGTAGTCGCGGTTGATGTAGGCGTTGCGCAGCAGCACTTTCAGGCTGCTGTCTTCAACGAATCCCTTGGACTGCGCTTGGTCGTTGGCCATGGCGTGTGTGCAGCCCAATATCCCCAGTGCGATCAAACTGATGCGCGTGTTCAACATGATTATTTTCCTTGTACGAAGTTGATACGCACTGCAACCGGCAACCGAAATGGCGCTTTTCGCGCTCTTTTTCAGACTCTTGCTCCTGGAAATAATGAAAAGGCCCGCCCACGACTTTACCGTGTCGGGCCTTTTTATTATTTAAGAGTCATGGCTGTTGGCCACAGGCGTGGGCGAATCCTAGTCGCGCCCCGAAGCCTGTGTCAATTTCGTGAATCGTCTGTGATTAGGCGAAAAACGTCTAAGACTAAGTGTTCTGCAGCGCTTGCTGTACGGTATGGCTGTCAACGAACTGTTCGAAGTGGGTCACCTTGCCATCGGCCAGCGTCCACAAATGGGCGACGCGAGCCTTCATGGATAGGCCGGTGGCTTTGTAGACGCCGCTGTAAGTGCCATAGGCGAACACTTTGTCGCCCTGCGCGACGTAATCTTCGACCTGGAACTGGAAGCCGTCCCATTCGGTGGCGAGGCGCTTGAAGACGTTCTCCAGCACCGCATCAAAACCAACATATGTGCCGGCGTAAGGAAAACCGGCGGCTTCGGTCCAGCGTGCATCCTCAGCCAGGGCCGCCGCGGTGTTGCGGGCATTTTCCTGGGAGTCGGCACCTTCGTAGGTGCTTTTGATCAAGCTCAGGTTATCCATGGTGGTCTCCGGGACTTTCTTAAAGGGAACAGCCATCCAGGCCACAGGCTTCGAACGACTGGCCGGACGCTGCCGCCGGCGCGATTTGCTTCAACCAATCGACAAATGCCTGAGGCTTGCCGAGCCAGGGGCCGATGTCGATTACCCTGTACTGGCCGTCTTGCTCCAGCGCCAGGGTCGGGAAACCCTGGCCGCCCACGCGAGCCAGCAAGGCGCGGCTGTCCTGGACATGCGCCTGGACATCGACTGTCAGCATCGTCGCCTGGAACGCCTGGCTTTCGAGCCCAACGGACTGGGCCAGTTCCAACAGCACGGTGTGGTCAGCGATGCGCCGGCCTTCAACGTAATGTCCGGTTTGCAGACGCTCCAACAGCTCCAGGCCTAGACCGCCAAGCTGCTCGGCCGCCAGCACCGCGGCCGTCGGCGGCGTGGAATCGAAGACCGCGCTGTGATCGCGCAACAGGCCGTCGAAGTACGCCTCGCCAAACGGTTGCCCGGTGTATTCGGCGATTCGCTGGTCGTGGGGCATCACATAGTTGCGCAGCTGGGCGGAGACTGGCTGGCGATTGGCGCCCGTCATCATGCCGCCGCCATGAGCGACGACCGGCAGCACCGTCCGGGCGGCCTGTATCAATGGCTTGGCGCCGTAACACCAGCCACACAGTGGGTCGTAGATGTAATGAAGAATGGCCATGAAAACTCCGCTGGCGCTTAGGGTTCAGTAGCGACAGGTTAGTCTTCGAAGCGCGATGGAAAAACACCGCAACAGTGCTCAGTTTGTTTCATGGATCGGTCGAATGCAGTCCGTTGACACACGTTCGCGGTGATTCCCGGCCATAAAAAAAGCGCTGCCATCGCGGCCAGCGCTTCGTATCAATCCTTCGAATTCTATCCTTGCATCACATCCCACAACGCTTCCAGCTCCGCCTCGCTGAACAGGCCAACGGGGTAGCGCTCCATGATCATCCGCCGCGGATCAGGCTCCCTGATCTGACGCGTTCCGTTGGATTTCAACCACTGCGCCAAGGCTTGGAGCGACTCACCGTTAACAGCCAAAGGATGGCATGTGCGCTCGCTTATCATGTTCATTCCAGCGCCCTCCTGGTTGATGAGCGGCCAATCTATCCGAGGTTTATGACAAAACAACGCAGCCCCGCTTTCCGGAACTGCCTGGATGGCGATACAAGAGCTATGCCAACGTCGCAGGTCGCTAACAAACCAGACACAAAAAAACCCGCGCCCCAACCGGGACGCGGGCTTGCCAGGATGGATCCAAAAGTCCGGCGCAGAGCCGTTTCGACTGACCTTACCGGGCTGTTACATCGCCACTCATTTTACCCACGGCGCAGGTTGCTGTTGGGTAAGGCAGTGGATATTCCCGCCCCCCAGTAACAGTTCCCGGCCTGGCACCATCACCACTTCGTGCTCCGGGAAAAGACTTTGCAGCAATTCCCTTGCCGGGCCGTCCAGTGGATCGTCGAAACTTGGGGCAATGATGCCCCCGTTGACGATCAGGAAGTTCACGTACGAGCCGGCCAAGCGGACGCTCGGATTGCGTTCCTGGGAACCTTCAACCGCGTCTACGCCCGCGCATTCGTCTTCAGTGGCGTACAACGGCCCGGGAATAGGCATCTTATGCACTGTGAACGAGCGTCCCTTGGCGTCGGTGCTGTTTTGCAACACATCCATCGCCGCATGACAGCGGGAGTAGTTGGGGTCCTGTGGATCGTCGGTCCAAGCGAGCAGCACTTCGCCGGGACGCACGTAGCAACAGAAGTTATCCACATGGCCGTCGGTTTCATCATTGAACAGGCCGTCCGGCAACCAGATGATCTTGTCTACCGCCAGTTGGGCGCTGAGCACTGCCTCGATTTCTTCACGGCTCATATGCGGGTTGCGATTGCGGTTGAGCAGGCATTCCTCGGTAGTGATCAGGGTGCCTTCGCCATCGACATGGATCGAGCCGCCTTCAAGCACAAAGCCTTCGGTGCGATAACGCGGGCTGCGCTCGATTTCCAGAATCTTTGCGGCTACTTGCGAGTCCCGGTTCCATGGCGAATACAAACCACCGTCAAACCCGCCCCAAGCGTTGAAATCCCAGTCGACGCCACGCACTTCGCCGTTGTCATTGATTACAAACGTCGGGCCGGTGTCCCGGACCCAAGCGTCATCGCTAGACATCTCGACCAAGCGGATATTCGGCACATCGAGGCGCGCCTTGGCGTTCTCGAACTGGGCGGCGGACACGGCCACGGTCACCGGTTCGAAACGGGCGATGGCCTTGGCGACCGCCACATGGGCGGCTTGCGCGGGCTTGCCGCCCAGGCGCCAGTTATCGGGGCGCTCGGGCCAGACCATCCAGACCTGCGTCTGGGGCGCCCACTCGGCAGGCATGTGAAAACCGTCCGCGCGCGGAGTGCTGTGCAAAGTTGTCATGAATCAGGACTCCAGTGAGCCGTCGAGGGTTTTGATCGCGCCGTACAGGTTCGGGCGCCGATCTCGGAAAGTGCCCCAGGCACTGCGAATGTGTTCCAGCTCGTCGAGGTCGAAACTGTGTACCAGCACGCCTTCTTCGGTTTCGCCGAGTTCCTGGACTTTTTCACCGAACTGATCGGCGATGAACGAGGAGCCATAGAACGTGATGTCGTAGCCATCCTGCTCTTCATTGCCGATACGATTACTGGCCACCAGCGGCATCAGGTTGGCGCCGGCATGACCCTGTTGCACACGTTGCCAGTGATCGCGCGAGGAAATGGTCTTGTCGTGCGGCTCGCTGCCAATGGCCGTTGGGTACAGCAGAATCTCCGCGCCTTGAAGCGCCATGCTGCGAGCGCATTCCGGAAACCACTGGTCCCAGCAGATGCCTACGCCGATTTTGGCGTAGCGGGTATTCCATACCTTGAAGCCGGTATCGCCCGGATTGAAATAGTACTTCTCATGGTAGCCAGGCCCATCGGGGATGTGGCTTTTGCGGTACACGCCCAAGTTCTGACCGTCGGCATCGATGATCGCAATACTGTTGAAACGCGCCCGTCCGGCCAGTTCAAAAAAACTGATCGGCAACACAACCTGCAGTTCCTCGGCAATTTTCTGGAAGTGCTTGATGGCGACGTTCTCGTCGACCGACGTCGCCAGTTGCAGATAGTCCGGGTTGGGCTTTTGGCAGAAGTACGGCGTCTCGAACAATTCCTGGATGAGAATCACCTGTGCGCCTTGGGCAGCAGCCTGGCGAACCAGCTTATCGGCGGTTTCGATATTGGCTTCGAGGTCCCAAGAACAGGCCATCTGAGTGGCGGCGACGGTAACGATACGAGTCATGAATCATCTTCTGGGCGATGGCAGTGCCGACTTTATAGCCGATAAAAATCGGCTTAGAAAGAGGAGAAAAATCATATGTGAGAAAAAACCGCTAAAAAAGCCGACAAAAATCGGCTTATTGCACCCTGCAGGCGTGAGCGGCCCCACGCCTGCAGGGTGACCGGCAACTCCCGGTGGCTACAGCCCCTCCTCCAACACTTTCGCCAGCATATTGACAAAGAAATCCACGCTCTGACGGGTGGTAACCATCGGTGGCTTGATCTTGAGGATGTTTAGATAATCACCGGTCGGTTGCATGAAGATGCCCAACTCCCGCAGGCGATTGCACAGCGCCGTGGTTTCTTCGGTGGCCGGCTCGAGGGTGGCGCGGTTGCGAATCAGCTCCACGCCCAAGTAGAACCCGGAGCCATGCACCGCGCCGACCAGCGGATACTGGTCGATCAAGGCCTCCAGGCGCGCCTTGAAATGCGCTCCGACCACCCGGGCGTTTTCCCACAAGTCCTCCTCTTCCATGACATCCAGCACGGCCATGCCGATCTGGCAACTGACCGGGCTGCCGCCGGCGGAAGAGAAGAAATACCCCTCGGCTTCCAACGCCTCGGCGATTTCTCGCCGGGTGATGACGGCTCCCAGCGGCTGGCCGTTGCCCATGCCCTTGGCCATGGTGATGATGTCCGGCACCACGCCTTGCTCCTCGAAGCCCCAGAAAAACTCACCCATGCGTCCGTAACCGACTTGCACCTCGTCGGCGATGCAGACGCCACCGCGCTCGCGCACCAAGGCATAGACCTGCTTCAGATACCCCGGTGGCAGCGCGATCCCGCCGGCATTGCCGTAGACCGGCTCGCAGATGAAACCGGCCAGTTGGCGTTTCTGCCCGGCGATTTTTGCCAGGTTGTGCTCGACGCTGCGCACGTAGTCTGGCGCACTGTCAGGGCCACGGAACTCGCCGCGATAAGTGTTCGGCGCGGTCACCGGATGCACCCAATCCGGACGACTGCTGAGGGCTTGGGGGTTGTCGGCGATGGACGTCGAAACGGCGTCGGCCGCCACCGACCAGCCGTGGTAGGCCTCCAGGACACTGAGCATGTCGCGTCCCTTGCTGTAGGCCCAGGCCAGGCGGATCGCCAAGTCGTTGGCCTCGGTGCCGCTGTTGACCAGGAACACCCGATCCATGTTCGATGGCGCCAGCGCCAACAGGCGCTCGGAAAACTCGGCGATCGCCGCATAGTGAAAACGTGAGTTGGTATTGAGCAGCGACCATTGCCGGGCCGCGACCGCCGCCATGCGCGGATGCCCGTGCCCCAGCACCGCGACATTGTTGAGCATGTCGAGGTAAGAGCGGCCCTGCATGTCGATCAAATGGTTACGCCAGCCACGCTCGATGTGCGGCGGGTCGACGTAATAGTGCTTCTGCGAACGAGCGAAACTCGCATCGCGACGGGCCAGCAGCGCCTCAGGGTCGATTTCCGGCTCGGCATCGCAAGCCAGCCCCAGCAGCGTCGCAGGCGACGGGCAAAGCGCCTGCCAGGCCTTCACCCTGGAGGGCGTGCAGAACAATGGTGGGATCAGATGCGCGCCTCGGCACAGTTGAACCCGCAACGGGCCAACCACTTCACCCAAGACCTGCCCCTTGACCAGCGCGGCGCCGGAATGAAGTGACGACGATACGCCCCACAAGCGCACGCTCAACTGCGGACCGTCGAGCCGCAACAGGCCCTCGGCGTCCTTGTGCACCACCCCGGCGAAAGGCGACTCCAGCGGCGTCCCTTGAGGGACATGCAATTCCACGTGTAGCGGATAAGTATCGGGCTCGACGGCACTGTCCGGCCGGGTACGGGACAGCCGGTACTGGCCGTAGCGACTGGCAGCCAACCCGTGCAGCGCGGCGCCTTCGCTCAGAAGACGCTGGTCGACTCCAGCCTGTTCCCAATTGCCGGCCTCGAAATGTGGGCTGAGCACGCCCAGGTCGATCAGCGCAAAATCACGCCCTACCAAGGTCGGCAGCAGGGGGGCGAAACCCTCGTTGGCAATGGACGGCAGGCTGTGACCCGCGGCGGCAAGAATCGCCGCATCCATCAACTCAGGCGGCACGGAATGGGCGACGCGGAAAATTTCCCACTCATGCTCAAGATTGTCGCGAGCGTATTGATTCACCGGATCGACAGCGACTTGTTGCTCGCCGCTGAGCACCAGCACTGCGGCGCGAGCTACGATCAACGGCCAGAGTGCCAGAAGCTCTTCGCGCTGCAACGGATTGGCCGCGTGATAGGCCTTGATAGCCGGCAGGATGAAAAACGGATCGCCGTCGGCGTGATGCAGCAGGGCCGCGCAGGTTACCGACAAGTCGGTGATGCGCCAGGTGCGGACCAGGTCGCCAAAATCGATCACACCTTGCAATTGCCATTGGCGCTGGGCATCGCGTTGCCAAACCACGTTGTCGTCCGTGATGTCCATGTGGATCGCCTGCACCGGCAGGCTCGCCTTGAGCGGCTGCAAGCGCCGTTCGGCCTGCTGCGCGACCTCGGCGATCAACTGCCGGCGCTGATCATCCTGGATCACGGGCAATAGATGGTCAATCAAGGCCGGCGCATGGCGTGCGTCCCACTGCAGGGTGCGCTCCAGGCCCGGATGGTCGAACGAGGCCAGGGCCAAGTCCATGTCCGCGCACAATCTTCCCAGACCGGTCACCAGGTCGGGCGTAAGGTGCGACAGTTGAGTGAGCGACTGCCCGTCAATGTATTCCAACAAGCGCACATGGACCGCTTGCCCGTCGACATCCAGCGTCAGCAGGTCCTGGCCGTTGCTGGCGGCAATGACTCGCGGCACCTTCACCGCGCCATGCTCGGCCAGCAGCTTGAGGGCGGCATGCTGGGCCTGGAGTTCCTGGACGGCGTAGTGGCCGTGGCAAATCTTCAACACGAAGCGCCCGCGTTCGCTGTCGACGCGGTAGTTGACGTCCTGGTGGCTGCCGAGGGGTCGCAGGTCACCGCTGAGTCCGTAATTCGAGCGCAGCAGTACCAACGCCTGCTCGGCGCTGATTTGTGGGCTTGGCAAACTGGCACGATGAACCAACGTAGCGAGCAGCATACAACGACCCCTGAGTAGGTTTTGTCTTGGGCGCCTATCACGCCACTGAGTCGAGGGATTAGCAACCCCCTCTCTCTTGTCCCTGGGATATTCGCTTGCACCGCCCTCGTCATGCCGACAAGCTATGCTCCATTGTCATTGCCCTATTGGAAAAAGGCTTAACCGGATGCGCATTCTCATTACCGGCGGTGCCGGCTTCATTGGCTCGGCGCTCATACGGCATTTGATCCTGGACACCGAACACCAGGTGCTGAACCTCGACAAGCTGACCTACGCCGGCAACCTGGAATCGCTGAGCAGTATCGATCACGACAGCCGCTATGCCTTCGTGCAGGCCGACATCGTCGACCAACCGGCCGTCAGTATCGTGCTCGCGCAATTTCAGCCTGACGCCATCATGCACCTGGCCGCAGAGTCCCATGTGGACCGTTCCATCGATGGCCCGGCGGAGTTCATCCAGACCAACATCGTCGGCACCTACAGCCTGCTGGAAGCCACCCGCGCCTATTGGCAGACACTTAGCGAGGCGCAAAAACGGGCGTTTCGTTTCCACCATATTTCCACCGACGAAGTGTATGGCGACCTGCACGGCGTGGATGATTTGTTTACCGAAACCACCCCCTATGCACCGAGCTCGCCCTACTCAGCCAGCAAGGCTGCCTCCGACCATCTGGTCCGGGCCTGGCAGCGCACCTACGGCTTGCCCGTGCTGCTGACCAACTGCTCGAACAACTACGGGCCGTTCCACTTCCCCGAAAAGCTGATTCCGCTGGTCATCCTCAACGCACTGGCCGGCAAACCGTTGCCGGTATATGGCGATGGCCGGCAGGTACGCGACTGGCTATTCGTCGAAGACCATGCCCGTGCCCTGCTCAAGGTCGTCACCGAAGGCGTGGTCGGCGAGACCTACAACATCGGCGGCCACAATGAACAAACCAATATCGACGTAGTACGCAGCATCTGCGCCCTGCTTGAAGAACTGGCACCACACAAGCCCGAGGGGGTCGAGCACTACGCTGACCTGATCACCTTCGTCAAGGATCGTCCCGGCCATGACCTGCGCTACGCCATTGACGCCGGCAAGATCGAACGGGAACTGGGCTGGACACCTCGGGAAACCTTCGAGACCGGTCTGCGCAAGACGGTGCAGTGGTACCTCGAAAACTTGCTGTGGTGCCGGCGCGTCCAGGATGGCAGCTATCAGGGCGAGCGCCTGGGCTCGCTCGACGACAAGGATACGATTGCATGATGAAAGGCATTGTTCTGGCCGGCGGCTCCGGCACACGGCTGCATCCGATTACCCTCGGCGTTTCCAAACAGTTATTGCCGGTCTATGACAAGCCGATGATCTACTACCCGATCTCAGTGCTCATGCTCGCCGGAATCAAGGACATCCTGGTCATTTCCACCCCGCAGGATCTACCTCAATATCGCAATCTGCTGGGCGATGGCGCCCAGTTCGGCGTGAATTTCAGCTACGCCGAACAGCCAGCTCCCGATGGCCTGGCCCAGGCATTCCTGATTGGCGAGCAATTCATTGGCAAGGACCCGGTGTGCCTGATCCTGGGCGACAACATCTTCCACGGCCAACATTTCGGCGAGCAGCTGCAAACCGCCGTCAACCGGCAAAGTGGCGCAACGGTGTTCGGTTATTGGGTCAAGGATCCGGAGCGTTTCGGCGTAATCGACTTCGATTCAGAAGGGTGCGCGGTTTCCATCGAAGAGAAGCCTGCCGCCCCCAAGTCCAGCTATGCGGTGACCGGTCTGTATTTCTATGACAACGACGTGATAGAGATCGCCAAGGCCATCAAGCCATCCGCACGTGGCGAACTGGAAATTACCGACGTCAACAATGCCTATCTGCAACGCGGGGACTTGCATGTCGAGCGTTTCGGCCGCGGTTTTGCCTGGCTGGACACCGGCACCCACGACAGCCTGCTGGAGGCCTCGCAATACGTGCAGACCATTGAGCATCGCCAAGGCCTGAAGGTCGCGTGCCTGGAAGAAATCGCCTACCAGCAGGGCTGGGTCAGCCGCGAACACGTGCTCGAGCGTGCGAGTTACTTCGGCAAGACCGGCTACGGCCAGTACCTGTTCAAGATTGCTGGAGAAACACGTTGAACGTCATCGCCACACGACTGCCGGACGTGCTGATCATCGAGCCGAAGGTGTTTGGCGATGATCGCGGTTTCTTTTATGAGAGTTTCAATGCACGAGCGTTCGCCGATGCCACGGGGTCTACGCTCCCGTTCGTCCAGGACAATCACTCGCGCTCGGCCAAGGGCGTGCTTCGCGGCCTGCACTATCAGATCGAACAGGCCCAGGGGAAACTCGTGCGGGTCACGGCGGGCGAAGTGCTGGACGTTGCGGTGGACATCCGTCGCAGCTCGCCTACTTTCGGCCAGTGGACCGGCGTACGCCTGTCGGCGCAGAACCACCGTCAGCTGTGGATTCCGCCAGGATTTGCCCACGGCTTCGTCGTGCTCAGCGAGTCCGCCGATTTCCTATACAAAACCACCGACTTCTACGCGCCCTCCGCCGAGCGCTGCATTCGCTGGGACGATCCGCAACTGGCGATTGACTGGCAATTGCAAGGCGCGCCGATCCTGTCGCCCAAGGACCAGACCGGCAAGGCCTTGCATGAGGCAGACCTGTTCCCATGAGTGCTTCCCTGCGCATCCTGATCATCGGCCAGAACGGCCAAGTGTCCCAGGCGCTTCAATCGCGCCTGGCCGGCATGGGCGAACTGATTGTGCTGGGTAGCAACCAGCTCGACATGGCGCAGCCGGATCAAATCCGCCCGCCGGTCGAGGCCGTGCGGCCCGACCTGATCATCAACGCCGCCGCCCACACGGCCGTGGACCAGGCCGAGAGCGAAACGCAACGCGCGTTCGCCATCAACGCCAGCGCACCGGGCATCCTTGCCCAGGTTGCTGCTGAGCTGGACGCTCCGCTGATCCATTACTCCACCGACTACGTCTTCGATGGTCGAAAGCCCGAGCCATACACCGAAGATGACACGCCCAACCCGCTGAGCGTCTACGGTCGCAGCAAACTGGCTGGCGAAGAGGCCATCCACCAGGCCGGTGGAGAACACCTGATCTTGCGCACCAGCTGGGTCTATTCCTCGGCGGGACGCAATTTCCTGTTGACCATGCAACGCCTGCTGCAGGAAAAACCTCACCTTAGGGTAGTGGCTGATCAAGTCGGCGCACCGACCTGGGCTGGCACCATCGCCGAGAGCACCGCGCAGCTGATCGAACGCTGGCAGGCCGGGCGGTGCGGCGCCTGGGGTACTTATCACCTGACAGCCCAGGGCCAGACGTCATGGTTCGGCTTTGCCCAAGCCATCGGCGAAGACCTCGTCGAACGCCACAAGCCTTGCGCGGTGCTTGAGCCTATCCCGTCCAGCGCGTACCCGACCCCGGCGCCGCGTCCACTCAATTCACGGCTGGACTGCACGCGCCTGACCCAGGAATGGGGTGTAAGCCAGCCAGACTGGCGAAGCGCGTTGCAGCAGTGTCTTGCCGGACAAGCCTAGGCATAATGCGCTTGTCACCACAGGCGCCCGATGCTCATGAATTCCACCCTTCCCCGCAGACCTCGTTGGCGCAGCCTGGCCCTGCTTGCGCTGTGCCTGGCGCCATTGCTATGGCCGCTAGAGCATTTGGCCGAGCGTTATTACCGCAGCGAACTGGCTGGACAAAACCGCCAGACGCTTGACCTCTACGTGGCCAACCTCCTCGGGACCCTGCACCGCTATGAAGTGCTGCCGCAGATTCTCGGCGAGCTGCCGGCCCTGCGCGCGACCCTGTCGGCGCCGGACGATGGGGTCACCCAGGGCAATGCCAACCGGTTGCTGAAAAATATCAGCGCCCAGACCGGCGCCGAAGTCATGTATCTGATGGACGCCTCTGGCAAGACCCTGGCGGCATCGAACTGGGACAAGCACGACAGTTTCGTCGGACGCAACTTCGCCTTCCGTCCTTACTACATCGAAGCCATGGCCGGGCGTCTGGGGCGCTTCTTCGGCCTGGGCACCACGTCAGGCAAGCGCGGTTATTTTTTCGCCGCCGCGGTACGCGATCGCGAAAAAGTCATCGGCGTATTGGTGGTCAAGGTTGACCTCGACCACACCGAAAGCCTCTGGGGCAAGACACCTGAGCAGTTGCTGGTTACCGACCACAACGGCGTAGTGATCCTGACCTCGCGCCAGGAATGGAGATTTCGCGCGACTCGCCCCTTGAGCGAGGAAGAAAGCAAGGCAATCAGTGCGGTGCAGCCTTATCCGACCCGAGATCCCAAGCCGTTGAACCTGAACACCAACGCCTGGCTGACCCAAACCCAGACCATCGAAGAAACCGGTTGGAGCGTGAGCATCCTCGCTCCGCGCACGCTGATCGACCGGCCAGTGCGCACGGTGGTGGCCACCGGCGGTGCAGCACTGCTGGTGTTGATGCTGTTGCTCGGGTTGATGATGCAGCGCCGGCGGCATTATCTGGACCGGATCGCCTTCGAGGCCAAGGCTCGTCACGAACTGGAGGGCCGGGTCGCGGAACGTACCAGCGATCTGGAGGGACTCAACCGTCGCCTGAAACAGGAAGTGCTTGAACGCGAGCAGGCCCAACAGGAACTGGTCCGCGCCCAGGATGATTTGGTACAGGCCGGCAAGTTGTCAGCCCTGGGCACCATGTCGGCCAGCATCAGCCATGAACTCAATCAGCCGCTGGCGGCGATCCGGAGTTACGCCGAAAACGCCGAGATATTGCTCGATCACCAGCGCACCGAAGACGCTCGGGGCAATCTCAAGCTGATCAGCGAACTGACCGGGCGCATGGCCTCGATCATCGCCCACCTGCGCGCCTTCGCCCGCCGGGACCGCCACGCCCCGGAAAGCGTCGCCCTGCAACCGGCGCTGGACGACGCCCTCGCGCTGCTCGCCAAACGACGGCGCAGCATGGAAGTGGAGCTGATCCGCGACCTGCCGGCAGCTGCCTTGTGGGTGGAGGCCGGCGAAACGCGCCTGCGCCAGGTGCTGGGTAACCTGCTGGCCAACGCCCTTGATGCTCTGACCGAAAAGGGACCACCGCGCAAACTGTGGCTCAGTGCCCAGGCGACGGAAACCGGCGTCAACTTGTACATCCGCGATAACGGTCCGGGATTCTGCATGGAAGCCCTGGGCCGCGCCGGCGAGCCGTTCTACACCACCAAGACGCGCACCCAGGGGCTTGGCCTCGGGTTGGCGATCTGCGACACCCTGATGCGTGCCTTCGGCGGCGAACTGTTGTTCGCCAACCACAAGGAAGGCGGCGCCCTGATTACCCTGAAGCTGCGCGCCGGTGCGCCCGGGGTGAGCCTGCAACCGTCCGAGGACCGAAGTGTATGACCATCGATAACCAGATTGAGGTGGTGCTGATCGACGACGATCCCCATCTGCGTCAGGCCCTGAGCCAGACCCTCGACCTGGCTGGACTGAAGATCCTGCCCTTGGGCGAGGCCAACGGCCTGGCCGGGCAATTGCCCCGCGATTGGCCGGGCGTGGTGGTCAGTGATATACGCATGCCGGGCATGGACGGCCTCGAACTGCTGGGCCAATTGCACAGCCAGGATCCGGAGTTGCCGGTGCTGCTGATCACCGGTCATGGCGATGTACCGCTGGCGGTCCAGGCGATGCGCGCCGGGGCGTACGACTTCCTCGAAAAACCGTTCGCCAGTGACCAGTTGCTCGATAGCGTACGCCGGGCCCTGGCCTTGCGGCGCCTGGTCCTGGATAACCGCAGCCTGCGCCTGGCCCTCAGCGACCGTCATGAACTCAGCGCCCGGCTGGTCGGACAATCGGCCCCCATGTTGCGCCTGCGCGAGCAGATCGGCGCCTTGGCCGCGACCCGCGCCGACGTGCTGATCCTCGGCGAAACGGGGGCCGGCAAGGAAGTGGTCGCCCGCGCACTGCATGACCTGTCTGGCCGGCGTAACGGGCCGTTCGTGGCCATCAATGCCGGCGCGTTGGCCGAGTCCGTGGTGGAAAGCGAATTGTTCGGCCATGAACCCGGCGCCTTCACTGGCGCGCAGAAGCGCCGTATCGGAAAATTCGAGTTCGCCAACGGCGGCACATTGTTCCTCGATGAAATCGAAAGCATGAGCCTGGACGTACAGGTCAAGCTGCTTCGCCTGCTGCAAGAACGCATGGTGGAGCGCCTGGGGGGCAATCAGCAAATCCCCCTGGACATCCGGGTCATCGCCGCCACCAAGGAAGACCTGCGCCAAGCCGCCGACCAGGGCCGTTTTCGCGCCGACTTGTACTACCGCCTGAACGTCGCGCCGCTGCGCATCCCACCGCTGCGCGAAAGGGGCGAGGACGTGCTGATGCTGTTCCAGCATTTCGCTGATGAGGCCAGCGCGCGCCACGGCCTGCCGCGCCACGAACTGCTGCCGGCCCACCGTGCGCTGCTGTTGCGCCATGACTGGCCGGGCAATGTCCGCGAATTGCAGAACGCCGCCGAACGCTTCGCCTTGGGCTTGGAACTGGCCCTGGACAACAGCGCACCCGACACTGGCCCCGGCGCGCCGGTGGAAATCATCAGCGGCGGCCTGAGCGAGCAGGTGGAGAATTTCGAAAAGACCCTGATTGCCGCCGAGCTGGCCCGCCCCCACGGCTCGGTACGCAGCCTCGCCGAAGCGTTGGGCATTCCGCGCAAGACCTTGCACGACAAACTGCGCAAGCATGGGCTTACATTTGGCGACAGCAACCCTGGCTCTGCCGATGAGTCCGATTGAGCGCCTGCCAACTCACCTTCAAACAAGAGGGCCTGCATGAACCGCGACAGCCGTTACCTGGAAACGACCCTGCACCGGGACATCCCGTTGACCCAGGACATGGGCCTGAGAGTGCTCGATTGGCAGGCGCGACAACTGCGCCTGTTCCTGCCGCTTGCGGCCAACGTCAATCATAAAAGCACCATGTTCGGCGGCAGCCTGTATTGCGGCGCGGTACTTGGCGGCTGGGGCTGGCTGCACCTGGCCTTGCGCGAGGAAGGCATCGAGGATGGACACATCGTGATTCAGGAAGGGCAGATCACTTATCCGCTGCCCGTCACTGGCGATGCGACTGTCATTTGTGACGCACCGGAGGAAAAACCCTGGAAACGCTTCCTGGCCACCTATCGGCGTTATGGCCGGGCGCGGCTGGCGTTGCAGACGCGAGTGATGAATGCAGGCAGCGAAGAGGTGGCGGTGCAATTCGAGGGGCAGTACGTGTTGCACCGTTAATTGGCGCAACAGGCCCCTGTGGCGAGGGAGCTTGCTCCCGCTGGGCAGCGAAGCGGCCCCAAAGCGTCTGCTGCGCAGCCGAGCGGGAGCAAGCTCCCTCGCCACAAAAGCTTCCTGGCCAAAGATCGGGGTTTAAGAACGAGCAAGCTCCAGCAACTTTCCACGCCATGCCGCTTTGGCCGGCAGCGCCAGGAACGAAGTGTTCAACAGTGACTCCCGCGCCGGATAACAAAATGGCTGGCCGCTCAAGTCCAACACTTCGCCACCCGCGCCTTCCAGTACGCCCTGGGCGGCGGCGGTATCCCACTGGGACGTTGGCGCCAACCGCGGATAACAATCAGCCGCGCCCTCGGCCAGCAGGCAAAACTTCAAAGAACTGCCAATGTTGGTCAACTGCAAGGGGCCCAGGCTTTCGCTTAACCCGCTCAACAGGCGCTCCTGCTCCGGGCTGGTGTGGCGACGGCTGGCGACTACGGTAAACACGTCACCGGGCGCCATCGCGTGCCGTGCTGCGATAGGCGAAGGCTCGGCGTCCTTGTCGGCACGCCAGGCGCCCAGTCCCGCTCCGCCAACATAAAAGCGACCACTGGTGGGCATCGAGACCACGCCGAACACCACGCGACCGTCCTCGATCAACGCAATGTTGACGGTGAATTCCTCACTGCCGGAAATGAACTCCTTGGTCCCATCGAGCGGGTCCACCAACCACCAGCGTTTCCATTCGGCGCGCACGCTTTGGGCAATATCGGCGTCCTCCTCCGAGAGGATCGGGATATCCGGTGCCAGCGCGGTCAGCCCAGCCACGATGACATCGTGGGCAGCCATATCCGCAGCGGTCACTGGTGATTCGTCAGCTTTGTGCGCAACTTCTACGTTGGCTCGCCAGAACGGCAGGATCGCCGCACCAGCTTCAAGCGCCAGCTCGATGACGGGCGCCATCAGGGGATGGGGGAATTTCATGGCAGGTAGGCTCCGCGCTGGGTCAGCAGGTCACGCGCCAGATACAACGCCGCCAACGCTCGGCCTTCGGTGAATTGGGGATTCTGGGCCAGGGCCGACAATTCGCCCAGGTTGACCTTGTCCACACGCATCGGTTCGGGCTCGTCGCCCTCCAGCCGCTCTTCATACAGGTCGGTCGCCAGCACCACTTGGATCTTCTGGCTCATGTAGCCGGGAGACAACGACAGTTCGGTCAGATGCTCCAGTTGACGCGCGCCAAAACCGGCCTCTTCCTTGAGCTCGCGCTCGGCCGCCGCCAGCACATCTTCGCCCGGCTCGATCAGCCCCTTGGGCAGCGAGAGCTCGTAGGCATCGGTGCCGCCGCAATATTCTTCCACCAGCACGGCATGGTCGGCATCAAGCATCGCGACGATCATCACCGCGCCGTAGCCTGCGCCCTTGCCCGCCAGGCGTTCGTAGGTGCGCTCAACACCGTTGGAAAAGCGCAGTTTCAGTTCCTCCACGCAAAACAGGCGGCTGGTGGCGACGATCCGTCGGTCGAGTATGGTGGGTTTCTGGCGCATAAACGGCTCCCTGGGCGATAGCGGGCTACTATACCCGGCCTATTCTGATTGTTTGTGTCGGATATCTGCTTACCGCTGGAGAAGTTTTATGGCCTTGTTGCCCTGGCATGAGATCGATACGGTTCTGCTGGACATGGACGGCACCCTGCTGGACCTGCATTACGACAACCACTTCTGGCTGGAGCACCTGCCCCAGCGTTATGCCGAACTGCATGGGGTCAGCCGCGCGATGGCCGAGATGGAGTTGCAGCCGCTGTTCGAGCGCAACGCCGGTCAGTTGCAGTGGTACTGCCTGGATTTCTGGAGCGCCGAGCTGAAGCTGCCGGTGCGTGAACTGAAACTTGAAACCGCCCACTTGATTGCCCTGCGCCCAGACGCGGATACATTCCTCGCGGCCATCCAGCGCGCAGGAAAACGGGTCGTGATGATTACCAATGCCCACCGGGATTCGCTGTCGCTGAAGCTGGAACGCATCGAACTGGCACCCTACTTCGAACGCTTGATCAGCTCCCACGACTACGGTTTCCCCAAGGAGAGCCCGCAGTTTTGGGACGCGCTGCAAGCCGACCTGAGCTTCGACCCAGCCCGCAGCCTGTTTATCGACGACACCTTGCCGGTGCTGCGCAGCGCCCGGGACTTCGGCGTGGCGCACCTGCTGGCGGTCAGCGAGCCGGACAGCCGCAAGGGGCCGAAGGATACGGGGGAGTTCGACGCGGTAACGGATTATCGGACGCTGATCCAAGGGCTCTAGTGCAAGCCTTTGGCGAGGGACTTACTCCCTCGCCACGGGGGTACGGGTTACTCAGGGATACGCAGTGACTGCCCGGGGTAGATCTTGTCTGGATGCGACAACATCGGTTTGTTGGCTTCGAAAATCTTGTTGTACTGGCTCGCGTCACCATACTCGGCCTTGGATATGGCGCTGAGCGTGTCACCTTTTTTCACCGTCACGAAACGCGCGGCCTTTGCCACCGGCCCAGTCACGGTGATCTGGTCATCCACGCTGCCGACACCGACGATGTTGCCCGCGGTCAACAGGATCTTTTCTTTCTCCTCCTGGCTACCGACTTCACCGGTCAGGGTGACTTTGTCTCCGTCTATCGTCGCTTGCACATTCGGATTGCCCAGCCCGACCTTGCTGATGTGTTCCTTCAACTGCTCGCTGGCATTGGCATTGCCGGGAGTCAGCAGGTCGATAAGCTTTTCTCCCGCTTCCTTCACAAAGCTAAAAATACTCATGGCGCACGCTCCTTGGGTTTAAATGTCCAGACGGATAAGACTAGACCAAGCCAACCGAGCCCATTCTCCAACCGACCAATGACCTCACCACGCCCAAGGCGCTAGAATCACAATCTTCCCGCGCCCAGGAGCGAAGATGGACATCAAGCAGCTGAAATTTCTCATCGCGCTCGAAGAAACCCGCCACTTCGGCCAAGCCGCCGCCCGTTGCCACATCACCCAACCCACCTTGTCAATGCGCCTGCGCAGCCTGGAAGAAGAGCTCGGCCTGCCGCTGGTCAACCGCGGCCAGCGCTTCGAGGGCTTCACCGCACCGGGGGAGCGGGTGCTGGCCTGGGCACGCACGGTGTTGGCGGCTTATGACGGGCTGCAGGCCGAAGCGGCGGCGTGCCGCGGCAATCTGGTGGGTACGCTGCGCCTGGGCGTGGTGCCGCTGTCGGACTTCGATCCGCTGTCGATGATGCAGCGCCTGCACACCGACCACCCCAGCCTGCGTTTCGAATTATCGTCCTTGAGTTCCGAACGCATCCTCGAACAGCTGGCGAACAACCGCATCGACTTGGGTATTTCCTACCTGGAACGCCTGGACAACGATCGTTTCGAGGCCCTGCCCTTCAGCCATACCCGCATGGGCCTGCTGTATGACCAACGCTTTTTCTTTTTTGGTGAAGAACCGCTGACCTGGGAAGCGCTGGTGGAGCTGCCCCTGGGCATGCTTACCAGCGGCATGCATTTCCGCCAATCCATCGACCACAGTTTCCACAGTCGAGGCCTAGCCCCCCAACCGCTGCTGCAAACCGACGCGGTGCATCAATTGTTACAAGCTGTGCATGGTGGATTGTGCTGCGCCGTGGTGCCGCTGGAGAGCGGACTGAACGTCCTCACCGAAGACCTGCGGATCCAGCCTATCGAAAGCGCCCAGACCCTGGTCCCGCTGGGGCTGATCATGCGGCGCGGCGCTCCACGTTCGGCCTTGGCCGAGGCTTGTTTCGCCCTCTATCAGAAATCAACGACCATCTCTTGATCGACGTCATCTATTGGAAGATCAGTAATAGCAATTAGACGTGGCAGATTGCCGCATTTAGTCTTAACACTATTCTCACTTTCAGTGATGCCCATGAACGACAAGCCTCCGGTCTGTCCAGTGCCTGCTGTGGAACCCTCCACGCCAGCCGCCAGCCAGAGCTATCGCTACTGCAACCTCGATCACTCTCAATCGGACAGCACCGCGCTGGCCGAGGAAGTGGCGTTGGCGATCGCCTATAACGGCATCAGCCAAGCGGTGATGTTGGTCACGCCCACTGACCTTGAAGACTTTATCGTCGGTTTCAGCCTCGGCAGCGGCATCATTGAAGACCCGGCCGATATCTATGACCTGCAGCTGAGCGGGGCGGGTTCCGCGCAGTACGCCCAAGTCACGATCGCCAACCGCGCTTTCTGGAATCTCAAGCAGCAACGCCGCCAGCTAGCTGGCACCAGCGGCTGCGGACTCTGCGGAGTCGAAGCCGTTGAACAAGCGCTGCCAAACCTCAAAGCCTTGCCCGGCGCCCCGCTACCGCCTGCGCAATGGCTCGACGGTCTGCGCCAGCGTATCAGCCAGTTCCAGCCGTTGGGCCAGCACTGCGGCGCGGTACACGCAGCGCTGTTCATGAACGCACAAGGCGAACTGCTGCTTGGGCGCGAAGACATTGGTCGCCACAACGCACTCGATAAATTGATCGGAGCGCTGATCCGGCAGCAAGTCCCGGTCGCTGGAGGGTTGGCGATCGTCACCAGCCGCTGCAGTCTCGAACTGATTCAAAAAGTATTGCGCGCGGGCGTCCAGACCCTGGTCAGCCTGTCGTCACCCACGGGCCTCGCCGTGCAGTGGGCCCGCCAACACAACCTCAATCTCATCCACCTGCCGCAAAAAAGTGCGCCGCGGGTCTACAGCCCTGCGATGGAGAATCAAGCGTGAGCAATCATCAACAAGCCAACCAGAAACCCGCACCGCGCTACAAGCCCTACAAGGGCCCGGCCGGTGGTTGGGGCGCGCTGATCAGCGTTGCCCAGGCCTGGCTGACCAGCGATAACGCGCTGAAGAATATCCGCATGATGCTCAAGACCAACCAGAACGGCGGCTTCGACTGCCCGGGCTGCGCCTGGGGCGACTCGCCGGAAAGCGGCATGGTCAAGTTCTGTGAGAACGGCGCCAAGGCGGTGAACTGGGAAGCCACCAAGCGTCGCGTCGACGGTGCGTTCTTTGCCAAGCACAGCGTGACCTCGTTGCTGGAGCAGAGCGATTACTGGCTTGAGTACCAGGGCCGCCTGACCGAGCCGATGAGCTATGACGCCGAAACCGACCGCTACAAGCCCATCAGTTGGGAGGCGGCATTTGCCTTGATCGGCAAACACCTGCAAGGACTTTCCAGCCCGAACCAGGCCGAGTTCTACACGTCGGGCCGAGCCAGCAACGAAGCGGCCTATCTGTATCAGTTGTTCGTGCGCGCCTACGGCACCAACAATTTCCCCGATTGCTCGAACATGTGCCATGAAGCCAGCGGCGTAGCGCTGTCCCAGAGCGTCGGCGTGGGCAAAGGCACGGTAACCTTCGACGACTTCGAGCACGCCGATGCTATTTTTGTCTGGGGCCAGAACCCGGGTACCAACCATCCGCGGATGCTTGAACCACTGCGCGAAGCAGTGAAGCGCGGTGCACAGGTGGTGTGTATCAACCCGCTCAAGGAGCGTGGCCTGGAGCGCTTCCAGCATCCGCAACATCCGCTGGAAATGCTCACCAACGGCGACAAACCGACCAACACTGCCTATTTCCGCCCGGCCTTGGGTGGCGATATGGCCATACTGCGCGGCATGGCGAAGTTCTTGCTGCAATGGGAACGTGAAGCCCAGAAAAACGGCGCTCCCGCGGTGTTCGATCATGCATTTCTCAATGAGCACAGCGCCAACACGCTGGAATACCTGGCGGTGGTCGATGACACCTCGTGGGAGCAGATCGTCGAGCAATCCGGCCTGACCCTGGCCGAGATCGAGCAGGCAGCCCGTATGTACGCCAAGGCCAGCAATGTGATCATGTGCTGGGCGATGGGCATCACCCAGCACCGCCATTCGGTGGCAACCATTCAGGAAATCGCCAACCTGATGATGCTGCGCGGCAACATCGGCAAGCCAGGCGCGGGACTCTGCCCGGTGCGTGGCCATAGTAACGTGCAGGGCGACCGGACCATGGGCATCAACGAGCGCCCGCCCGTTGCATTCCTCGACGCGCTGGAGCGGCGCTTCCAGTTCAAGGTGCCGCGTGAAAACGGCCACAACGTGGTCGAGTCGATCCATGCCATGGCCGAGGGCCGGGCAAAAGTGTTTATCGCTCTGGGTGGCAACTTCGCCCAGGCGACGCCAGACAGCCATCGGACCTTCGAAGCTTTGGGCAACTGCGACCTGACCGTCCAGATCAGCACCAAGCTCAACCGCAGCCACCTGGCCCACGGGAAAGAGGCGCTGATCCTGCCGTGCCTGGGCCGTACCGACATCGACGTGCAAGCAGAAGGCCCGCAAGCGGTGACCGTGGAAGACTCCTTCAGCATGGTCCACGCCTCGAATGGCCAATTGCAGCCGCTGTCGAACCAGATGCGCTCCGAGCCGTGGATTGTTGCAGGCATCGCCGCTGCCACGCTGGGCAGCCGTCCGGTGGATTGGAACTGGCTCGTGGCCGACTACAGCCGTGTTCGCGACTTGATCGCCGAGACCATTCCCGGCTTCAAGGACTTCAACGAAAAGCTCAAGAACCCCGGTGGCTTTTATCTGGGCAACAGCGCTGGCGCCCGTCGCTGGAATACCCCATCGGGCCGCGCCAACTTCAAGCCTAACCGGTTGCCGACCGATTTGATTCATGAGCGCACCCACGCCACGGGCAAAGTGCCGGACCTGATCCTGCAATCCATGCGCTCGCACGATCAGTACAACACCACCATTTATGGCCTCGATGACCGTTATCGCGGCGTAAAGGGTCAACGTGATGTGTTGTTCGTCAACGAAGCGGACATCATCCGCCTGGGCTTCAAGCCGGGGCAAAAGGCTGACATCGTCTCGCTCTGGGAGGACGGGCGTGAGCGGCGCGTCAAGGGCTTCACGTTGCTGGCCTTCGACATCCCGGCCGGACAAGCTGCTGCCTATTACCCTGAAGTGAACCCCTTGGTGCCGCTGGAAAGCACCGGCGACGGCAGCCACACCCCAACCTCGAAGTTCGTGGCGATCCGCCTGGAAGCAGCGAGCGAGAGCGGGTTGATCATGGCCAAGTCAGCCTGACATGATCTTGTGCGAGGGTGCTTGCGCCCTCGCCACGTTACGATCGTATTTTCAAACGCCCACAAAAAAGACCATTTCCCAAAGAAAACGGCCTGTCCGAAGTAGCTAAAGACCGGCAAAAACACCTTAAGTTCCGCACTAAAAACAATAACTTAGCCAATTGTGCACAAGTCGTGTTACTCGTCGGATTTCGATTGTAACCAAGCGAAGCCAGCCTCAGGATCGCGCCGTCATCCCTTTGAGGCTCCTCTATGAAGTTCTCCTCCATTCTCTTGTTGTCCCTTGGCCTTGTCAGTGGCGTCGCTTCTGCCGGCGGTACTGCCGAAGCAGGTGTAGGCGGCGCATTGGGCGGGGTTTTGGGTTCGGTCGTCGGCCAGTCCCTGGGCGGCAACACCGGCTCCACTATCGGCGCAGCCCTGGGCGGCGCGGGCGGTAGCGCAGTCGGCGCAGACAAACATAGCCGCGGCGAAGCGGCAATCGGCGGCGCGCTGGGCGCAGCCGGTGGTAACGTGGTCGGCCGTAGCGTAGGCGGCAGCACAGGGAGCCTGATCGGTGCCGCAGCGGGCGGCGGCGCCGGTGGCGCGCTGGGTAACTACATGGGCAAGGACGACGATGACGATCGTTATGAAGGTCGTCGTGGTGATCGTCGCTACTACCGTGATGGCCACCCGGGCCGCGGCCATGCCTATGGGCATCGCAAGCACAAGCACAAACATCGCTATCACGATGACTGACGGTTGGTTTAATCCAGACCGTTAAAAAGATCGCAGCCTTCGGCCGTTCTCGTCAGAGAATATCCGGAGGCGGCGATTTTCGTTTCAGACCACCAGCCGCTCCAAGGCCCCACGCAACCGCTCCGGAATCGCTGCCGGCCGGTTCGACGCGCGGTCCACGAACACATGCACGAAGCGCCCCGCCGCACAGGCTTCATCCTCCCCCGCCTTGAACACCGCGAGCTCGTATTGCACGGAGCTGTTGCCCAGTTTTCCGACGCGCAGGCCAATTTCAATCCGATCCGGGAAAGCGATTGATGCAAAGTAATCGCACGCCGAGCTCACGACGAAACCCACCACGTCTCCCTCATGAATATCCAGGCCGCCGGTCTCGACCAGATAGGTATTCACCGCCGTATCGAAAAAGCTGTAGTAGGTGACATTGTTGATATGGCCGTACACGTCGTTGTCGTGCCAGCGTGTGGTCACGGGCTGGAAGTGCAGATACTCGCTGCGTTGGGGCATCACGTGTCCTTAGGGTTATCAGTTTTGGGCTTGTTGCCGGCCCCTGGGCTACCGCTGCGAGAAGCCCTTGCCTTGCGCCGCCAGTTCGCCGATCAAGCGAGCAGGCTTCCATTGGTCGCCCTGCTTCGTTTCGAGCTCCAGCAAGCGCGCGTGGATGTCCCCAAGCCCTTGCTGGTCAGCCCAGGCCATCGGGCCGCCCTTGTCTGCCGGAAAACCGTAGCCGTTGAGGTAGACCAGGTCGATGTCGTGGGAAGACTCGGCAATGCCCTCCTGGAGAATCTTCGCGCCTTCGTTGATCAATGCCAGCAGGCAACGCTCAAGAATTTCCTCAGGGCCTATCTCGCGCCGCTGGAAACCCAGCTCTTCGCTGACCCGCTGCACCAGCGCGTCGACCTCGACATCGTGTTCAGCCTGACGACTGCCCGGTTCGTAGTGATAGTACCCGTTGCCGCTCTTCTGGCCGAACCGTCCCAACTCGCACAGGCGGTTATCCACCTGCACCTCGGGCGCGTCCTGGCCTTGGCCCGCCAGTTCGCGCGCACGCCACTCCAGGTCGATCCCGACCACGTCGTACATGCGAAACGGCCCCATGGCGAAGCCAAAACCTTGTAATGCCGCGTCGACTTGATAGGGAAATGCCCCCTCCAGCAGCATCTTGCGCGCCTCAAGCACATAAGGCCGAAGCATCCGGTTGCCAATGAACCCGTGGCAATTACCCGAGATCACGCTCACCTTGCCCATGCGTTTGCCCAACACCAGGGCAGCGTCCAGCACAGCTTTTGACGTCTGCGCGCCGCGGACGATCTCCAGCAGCTTCATGATGTGAGCGGGGCTGAAGAAATGCAGGCCGAGCACTTGGGTTGGCCGGCGTGTGGCCGCGGCAATGGCATCGATGTCCAGCGCCGAGGTGTTGCTGGCCAGAATCGCTTCGGGCTTGAGCATGCCATCCAGCTCGCGGAATATTTTCTGTTTGAGTTCGAGGTTCTCGTAGACCGCTTCGATGACCAGGTCCACATTACGAATCGCCGCGTAGTCATCCGCCCGTGTTATCCGGGCAATCCGGGCGTCGGCCTCGCTTTGTTCGATACGCCCTTGGCGCACGTTGTGGGCGTAGGTATCGGCCACCGTGGCCAGCGCTTGTTCAAGCATCTGCAGATTGTTATCGACCCACTGCACGGCGACGCCAGCGTTGGCCAGGCACATGACAATGCCGCGCCCCATGGTGCCTGCACCGACCACGGCGGCGCGCTGGATATCGAAGGATGTCTGGCTCATGTTTGCTCTCTTGTTGGCGATCCAAAGACAGCCTTCACAGTAGTCAGCCACCGAACATTTTTGAAATTTATTCGTGTGATGGAGGGCATTCAGCAGATGGATGCAGCTTACAGGTGAGCCTGGGTCCAATGACGCACCTGCGCGTAGGAATACTCCTCCAACGCGGCATATCCACGGATCGTCCGCGCCTTCAGTTTGGTGAACAGCGGTACGCTGATTCCGCACAGGAAGCGGGTCAGCCGCTCGGCGGTCGGCAAACTGCCGACGACTTGCTCATGCTTGTGGATGAAATCGCCACACAAATCACCGAAATTCTTATCCACAAGCGTCGGCAACGGTGGTGGTTCCGGCAGGCAAGCGACATGCCCGTGACACACCGAACAGTGCCCACACTGTGGTGGCGCATTTTCATCGCCAAAATACTGCGCCAATCGGTAACCGAGGCAGCGGTCCGTGGCAAACAGCTCGAGCATGGCGTGAACCCGGGCAATTTCAGCCTCCTCATGCCGGGTGAAATCAGCATGCAGCTCGATGCTCAAATCCTGAGAATCGAAGTTCGCTTCCAAGACGTTGTAGACCTCGGTCATCTGCTTGCTTTCCAGCTCGATCCAGCCCTTCTCGTGAAAAAAATCCAGCGCCTTGACCACACGACTGCGCTCGGCGCGATATTGCTGGTACATCCCATCGAAATTCACCGTTGCCCAGGTCCGCGCGCGGCTGGAGGTCTGGATGATGGCCGCGACAAAGTCCTTTCGCTCACCTTCGAAGCGTTCCAGCAAGACCTGCGGTTCGGTGAGGAATTTGAAGCGATACTCAGCGTAATAGGCATAGCGCGGTGCGATCAGCCGTCGCAGTTCGAGCTGGACCAGCAGCGTCTTGAGCGGCAATTGCCGGATGTTGCTCTGATCCGCCAACGGCCCGAGCAAGAACTCCCATTGACCTTCGCCGGCAGCGGCTTTCAGCTCGTCGAGCACGCAACGAATGCCCGCCAGTTCAGGGGTATCGCCGTACACAAAATTCTCAAGAATGTTCAGGCTGTCCCGGTTGGCCAACACCAGGCAATCGGACGGCTGGCCGTCCCGTCCCGCGCGGCCGATTTCCTGGCTATAGTTTTCGATGGATTTGGGCAGGTCGAAATGCACCACGTTGCGAATATCGCTTTTGTCGATGCCCATGCCGAACGCGATAGTCGCGACGATGCAATTGCATTGGCCGCCCATGAAACGCCGCTGGATAGCTTCGCGCTGCTCATGAGGCAGCCCGGCGTGATAGGCCTCGGCCTCGATGCCGTGCTGACTCAGGTGCCCAGCGATCTGCTCGGCGGTGCGCTGCAAGGTGACGTAGACGATGCTCGGCTGCCCGGGCCGCTCGCCCAGCCACTGCACCAGCCGCTGACGCTTGTCCACGCCACGCACGGGTTCGACCAGCAAGTTGAGATTGGGACGGTAGAAACCTGTCGTCACCACATCGTCGGCGGCGATGGAGAACTTCGCCTGCATGTCGGCGATGACCTTCGGGGTCGCGGTGGCCGTTAGCAGCAGCACCTGGGGGATATTGAACTGGCGCTGGTAAGCGGGAAGCTTGAGATAGTCCGGGCGGAAGTTGTGCCCCCATTCGGAGATGCAATGCGCCTCGTCGATCACCAGCAATGAAATCGGCACCTGCTGCAGGAAATTGCGAAAGCGCTCGTTCTTCAGTCGCTCCACAGAAACCATCAGGACCTTCAACTCACCCGAGCGCACCCGCGCCATCGCGTCGTTGGCTTCATCGCGACTCTGGGCCGAATCGATACTGGCGCAGGCAATACCGTGACGCTGCAGGAACGCCAGTTGATCCTGCATCAGCGCCAACAGCGGCGAAACCACCAATGTCAGGTGGGGCAACAGCAAGGCCGGCAACTGATAACACAGGGACTTGCCCGAGCCGGTAGGAAAAATCGCCGCCGCCGACCGACCGGCAAGGATCGCGCCGATGGCGGCTTCCTGACCGGGGCGAAACTGTGGATAACCAAAAACCTGTTCCAGGGTGCTGTGCATAAGCGGTCGCTCCTTTGACTGCTGTGATGCCCAAAGCCTAGCCGGGCAGCGCAGCGGGTCGAGAAAAGGTTGGGTTAAAAACGATACTGGATGATACAGCCTGGTACCTCTGACTTGACCATAAGGCGATACAACTCCGGGCGAACTGACCTTTCGTCTAGCTCCTTTCGCTCGTTAAAGTATGCCGTTGGAGGTTATTCACCTGACGTTAGGTACAGATCAAGATCTTCGGGTAAAGCCAGCGACGCCAAGCGCTCGATTTCAAGAATCTGTTTCGTAGAAAGCCTGAAATCAGCGCCGATATGATCGATGTTATTGGTCCAATCCATCACGGGGACCAAGTCCTCTACTGATAGGTTGATGCTCTGCTCAAATACCAATTCTTCCTTGCCTGGATAAAATCCCAATACAGCAAAGCTCATGGTTCTACCTCCCTCGTCTTAATCGCTTTTTGGTCTGTTCGCCCATGATCCGATTAAACTCACCTAAATGTTTTGGAACGTCTTTTTTAGCTCTCGTCATCCTCCGACCTTGCCGTTACCTTAAAAGGCGCGGCAAACCTTACCGCGCGCCTCAAGGAGCGCTCGCCGGACGGTTCCGAGACTGTCGTAAGAGCTTTCTTTATTTTCAGAAACAATCCAGGCGCAACGACGAGATATGCAGGGAATGGAAAAATAGCCGCCCACAAAAAAGCCGCCCTGAAGGGCGGCTTTCTCATTTTTGAAGCAAACCTTACAACTGCGGACCGGCCGCCTTGATCGCGTCGCTCACTTCGAACTTCTTGAAGTTCTCGATGAACAGACCGGCCAATGCCTTGGCGGCTTCGTCGTAGGCGGATTTGTCGGCCCAGGTGTTGCGTGGGTTCAACAAGCCAGTCTCGACGCCTGGAACAGCCAGCGGCACGTCCAGGTTGATGATGTCCAGGTGTTCGGTTTCAGCACCGATCAGCGCGCCGCTCTGGATCGCCGCGATCACCGCACGGGTGGTCGGGATGTTGAAGCGCTTGCCGACACCGTAGCCGCCGCCGGTCCAACCGGTGTTGACCAGATAGACCTTGGAGCCGAAACCACGGATGCGCTTGATCAGCAGCTCAGCGTATTCACCGGCTGGGCGCGGGAAGAACGGGGCGCCGAAGCAGGTGGAGAACGTCGACTTGATGCCGCTGCCCGAGCCCATTTCGGTCGAGCCCACCAGTGCGGTGTAGCCGGACAGGAAGTGGTAGGCGGCTTGCTCTTCGCTGAGGATCGACACGGGCGGCAATACGCCGGTCAGGTCGCAGGTCAGGAAGATCACCGCGTTTGGCTCGCCACCGAGATTTTTTGGCGCGCGCTTTTCGATCAGCTCACGCGGGTAGGCAGCGCGGCTGTTCTGGGTCAGGCTGTCGTCGGCGTAGTCGGCTTTCTTGGTGACTGGGTCGAGGACGACGTTTTCCAGTACGGCGCCGTGCTGGATGGCTTTCCAGATGACCGGCTCGTTCTTCTCGGACAAATCGATGCACTTTGCATAGCAGCCGCCTTCGATGTTGAAGACCACACCCACGCCCCAGCCGTGTTCGTCGTCGCCGATCAGGTAACGGCTTTCGTCTGCGGACAGGGTGGTCTTGCCGGTGCCCGACAGGCCGAAGAACAGGGTCACGTCGCCGTCTTCGCCCATGTTCGCGGCGCAGTGCATTGGCAGCACGTCAACAGCGGGCAGCAGGAAGTTTTGCACGGAGAACAGGGCTTTCTTCATTTCACCGGCGTAGCGCATGCCGGCGATCAGCACTTTCTTGGCCGCGAAATTGATGATCACGGTGCCATCGGAATTGGTGCCGTCACGCTCAGGCTCGCAGACGAAGTTCGGTGCGTTGAGGATCTGCCACTCGTCCTTGCCCCCGGCGTTGTATTGCTCGGGGTTGATGAACAGGCAACGGCCGAACAGGTTATGCCAGGCCGTCTCGGTGGTCATCTTGACCGGCAGGTAGTGCGCAGGATCGGACCCTACATGCACGTGGGAGACAAAACGCTCGCGCTCGCCCAGGTAGGCTTCGACGCGGTTCCACAGGGCGTCGAACTTGTCGGCCGGGAACTTGCGGTTGATCGGGCCCCAGGCAATGGCGTCCTGGGTGGTCGGCTCTTCCACGATGAAACGGTCAACCGGCGAACGACCGGTACGATGACCGGTACGAACAACCAGCGCGCCAGTATCGGCAAGCTCGCCTTCACCGCGATTCAGGGCTTCTTTGACCAGATCATCGACACTCAGATCGGTGTACACGGCGTTATTGGCTTGCGTCATGAGATTCCCCGTCGGCCCGTGGCCGAGTGCTCCAAACGTTTTGTAGTAGGAAGTCGCGCACTACTACCCGAAAAAAGTGGGCCGGATTATGCCAGAAAAGCCCAAAAAAAGTAGGGCCCTCCCGTCAGTACGGCGTAAAACCGGCGTTTGCTAGGAGATTTACCTGCGCTGAACCGTTTTAGTGACGAGTATCTGACGGTGTGTCGACACCCGCCCCAGCGAACAATTGCGTAATGTCCGCCGCGTCGAACAGGTAGCGCTCATTGCAAAACTGGCAATCGACTTCGATGGCCCCGCCATGCTCGATCACCAGTTGCTGCGCATCTTCCAGACCCAGACTGACCAGCGCATTAGCGGAACGTTCACGAGAGCAACTGCATTCGAAGCGCAACGGCTGCCCCTCGAACAGGCGTACCTGCTCTTCGTGGTAGAGGCGATGGAGGATGGTTTCGTTGTCCAGGCCCAGCAATTCATCGGCGCTCAAGGTGCTGGCCAGAGCGGTAACGTGCTGCCAGCTGGCATCGCGATCTTCCGGGTCTCGGATGCGGTCGGCGGGCAGTTGCTGCAGCAGCAGACCACGGGCGCGCCGGCCGTCGGCGTAGAGCCAGAAACGGGTGTTGGTCTGTTGGGACATGACGAAATAGTTGGTGAAGCAATCGGCCAACGTCGCCCCGTCGAGATCGACGATGCCTTGGTAGCGCTGGCCTTGGGTCGGGTCGACCGTCAGGGCCAGCACGCCGTTGGGCATCATATCGGCCAGCGTCGCGTCGGGGGCGATCTGCTCGGCGTGATAACGGGCCAGGCCACGAATCTGGCGCTCGCTGGAGCATTCGATCATCAACAGCGGCACCGGGCCCTCGGAACGGGCCTGCAGAATCAGCAAGCCATCGAACTTCAAGGTACCCACCAGCAACGCCGCCGCCGCCATCAATTCGCCGAGCATTTGCGCGACCGGCTCCGGATAGGGGTGCTTGGCGAGGACTTCGGCGTAACTACGCTCCAGCGCCACCAATTCGCCACGAGCATCGCTGTCATCGAAGATGAAACGCTGGGTGTAGTCGGTATCCGGTAAATCAGTCATAGGGTCTGGTATCTGAGGTGATGACAAATGATGGCGGGCATTTTATGGGCATTCAGGGTGGGTTCCAAGCAAGGCATGATGTTGCCTGACGGGAAGGGCTGAGCGCCTGTCTGCATGTCAGTGCTGTTGTGGCGAGGGAGATTGCTCCCGCTCGGTTGCGTAGCGACCGCAAGATTTTGTGACTGCCGCGCCATCCAGCGGGAGCAAGCTCCCTCGCCACGGGGCAACCTCAATGCCATGTTAATCGCTATTACTGCCATGAAACTTGAACAGGTCCCGTCGCTGTTTCTTGCTCGGCTTGCCATCGGTGCTCACACCCAAGGCGCCGGCCTTGCGTTGCGCCGCCGCAGCCTCACGCTTGGCAATGCTGGCTTCGGTTTCCCGATACAGCGCCTGCGCTTCTGGCGCGCCGCGACGCACGATTGACAGGGCCTCGACCACCACGGTCTTCTCATCGAACCCGGTACGGATGACGAATTCATCACCGATGCGTGGCTCTTTGCCAGGCTTGCAACGCTCGCCTCGATGATGAACCTTACCGCTTTCGATGGCCGCCTTGGCCAGTGCACGGGTCTTGTAGAATCGCGCCGCCCACAGCCATTTATCGAGACGAACCTTGTCGTCCTCTTCGTTTTTTTGTGCCACTGCCATTCCTCATTCCAACCAATAGCCAGAACTGTACTACCGTTTTTGTCGGGCGCACGAATCCGATCAGACAGATAGAATGCCCGCCCGAACCGCCCACGCGCTTGGCCAGGGTCGCTATCGGTTACAAGCGCAAACATCTGTGTAGATAACTGTCGCCATTTTGTGATTATTCTGCGTGAATACCGCGATTCGCGGGCCCACGATCCGATGTGCCGATTGCAGGTTGTTTTTATTGAAGACTTTTGACCATCTGACCGTCGTCGGTCTGCGCGAATGGGTGGCGCTCCCGGATCTGGGAGTCGCTGGCTTGCGGGCGAAAATCGACACCGGCGCCAGCACTTCCAGCCTGCACGCCACCGACATCGAGCCCTTCGAGCGCGACGGTGAAAAATGGGTACGTTTCACCGCGCACCTAGGGACGGTGGTGCAGTTGCGCCATCGTCGCTGCGAAGCGCCACTGGTGGCGCGCAAGACCATCAAGAGCTCCAACGGCCACGCCCAGGTCCGCTACGTGATCAGCACCACGTTGGCGCTGGGCGATCGGTTCTGGCGGGTCGAGTTCACCCTGGCCTGCCGCAAATCCATGCGATATCGCCTTTTGCTGGGTTCCAAAGCCTTGATCGACGGCCAACTGGTGGTCAATCCAGGCATCAAATACGTTCAAGACAAGCCGGCATTCCCGGCGTCCACTACCTCCGCCACAGGTGTTGCATGAAGATCGCTGTGCTGTCGCGAAATCCGCGTCTGTATTCCACTCGTCGCCTGGTTGAGGCCGGAACCGAACGTGGCCATGAAATGGTGGTGATCGATACCCTGCGCGCCTATATGAACATTGCCAGCCACAAGCCGCAGATCCATTACCGCGGCAAACCGCTGGAAGGCTTCGATGCGGTGATTCCACGCATCGGCGCATCCGTGACGTTCTATGGTTGCGCGGTATTGCGCCAGTTCGAAATGATGGGCGTGTTTCCCCTCAATGAGTCCGTCGCGATTGCCCGCTCCCGGGACAAGCTGCGCTCTCTGCAATTGCTGTCCCGGCGCGGTATCGGTTTGCCCGTGACCGGCTTTGCCCATTCTCCCGACGACATTCCTGACCTGATCGCGATGGTCAACGGCGCGCCGCTGGTGATCAAGGTATTGGAGGGCACACAGGGCATCGGCGTGGTCCTCTGTGAGACCGCGACGGCGGCGGAATCGGTGATCGAGGCGTTCATGGGCCTCAAGCAGAACATCATGGTCCAGGAATACATCAAGGAAGCCGGTGGCGCGGACATTCGCTGCTTCGTGGTCGGTGACAAGGTCATCGCCTCGATGAAACGCCAGGCCAAGCCAGGCGAGTTTCGCTCCAACTTGCATCGCGGCGGCAGCGCGAGCCTGATCAAGATTACCCCGGAAGAACGCATGACCGCCCTGCGCGCGGCAAAAGTCATGGGCCTGGCCGTGGCGGGCGTGGACATCCTGCGTTCCAATCACGGGCCGCTGGTGATGGAGGTCAATTCCTCGCCGGGACTGGAAGGGATCGAGACCACCACCAGCAAGAACGTGGCGGGGATCATCATCGAGCATTTGGAAAAGAATGGCGGGCCGAACATGACCCGGACCAAAGGGAAAGGTTAAGAAGCAGCTATGAGCCGCAAGCTACAAGCTGAACCGCTTTAACTTGCAGCTTGCAGCTTATAACTCGTAGCTGCCTCTATACCGCATCCCTGGGCAACATCAACCCCAACGGCAAGCGCACCCGAGCCTCCAGCCCGCCGCCGACGCGGTTGCGCAACTCCACGTTGCCGCCATGCATCGAAGCAATGCGCTTGACGATAGCCAGGCCCAGGCCGGTGCCCTTCCCTCCCCGGGCGCGGTCGCCGCGGGTGAACGGGTTGAAAATGGCTTCCAGTTCGGACGGATCAATACCGGCGCCTCGATCCATGACGCTCAGCACCACGTAAGGCGCGCTGGTGTCGCCAGAAACATAGGCAGCGACTTCCACTCCGGTGCCGGCGTGATTCAGGGCGTTGCCAATCAGGTTGTTCAGCAAACGCTTCATCGACACGCGGCGTAGCGGGAACGGCTGGATCGGTTCCAGGCGCAAGTGGACTTTTTCCTCGTTCTGGTTATAGGGCGCGGCCACCTCCCGCACCAATTCGCTGAGGTCCACTTCTTCCACCGACTCATCGCGACCGTCGCGAATAAACGCCAGGAACTGGTCGAGAATCGCATCCATGTCTTCGATATCGCGAACCATTTCATCGGTCAGGTCGGTATGCTCACCCATCAGCTCCAGTGACAGCCGTAACCGGGTCAAGGGCGTGCGCAAGTCATGGGAAACACCGGCGAGCATCAGCTCGCGCTCGCGCCCGGCCTGTTCGACATCCTCCGCCATCTGGTTGAAGGCGCGGTAGACTTCGGTCATCTCGCTGGGCGTATCGCTGACCGGCAACCGCACGCTTCGACCCTGGCCCAGTTGGCGAGCGGCGTAGACCAGGCGCTTCAACGGCTGGTTGAGCTGGCTGACGAAGATCCACGCCGAAGCGGTTGATAACAGGCCGATTGCGAGGAACCAACCAAGCACGTTCCAGATTTTCTGGCCGCGCAATGGATGAGGGTACAGCGGCACCTTCAGCCAACCGTCCCCCAGGCTCGGGGCACGCACCCACAAGGCCGGCGGCGAGTGCATGCGCAGTCGCACTTCGGTATCGGCGCCCAGTTCGTCCTGCATCTGGCGTTGATAGATCTCGCTGTACGGCCAGTGCTGCTCCCCTTCTGGCACGCCGGCACCGACGACCCGGATCAACGTTGCCGCTTCTGCGATCTTCGCTCGATTGGTTTCGTCGGCTGCCCAGTAGGCGCGCAAGGTCAAGGCAACGCCGTGACTGTATTGGCGATCCACCAGCACGTCCTCGTTCATCAATAGATAAACCAACGTCAGCGCCTTGGAAAAAAGCACGACGATCAGCACCAGCCAGAGGGTGCGAGAGAAGAAACTCTGGGGGAACCACACAGGGGTTTTCATGAAATAACCGCTACATACTTGCAGGAGCGAGCGATGCTCGCACAATGACGGATCGCGAGTCGCCTGGAAAATATCCAGCCAGGCCACCCGCTCCTACAAATCGCCGATCACTTGCTGGCGGCGCCATCCGGCACGAACACGTAGCCTACGCCCCAGACGGTCTGGATATAACGCGGCTTGGACGGGTCGGGCTCGATCATCCGACGCAGGCGGGAAATCTGCACGTCGATGGAGCGCTCCAGCGCATCCCACTCCCGACCGCGGGCCAGGTTCATCAACTTGTCACGGGTCAGCGGCTGGCGCGCATTCATCACCAGGGCCTTGAGTACCGCGAATTCGCCGGTGGTGAGCATGTGGATCTCGTTGCCACGCTTGAGCTCGCGAGTGGCCAACGACAGCTCGTAGTCGCCGAAGGTCACGCTTTCGTCTTCGCTGCCCGGCGCGCCTGGCACCGGGGCCGACTGGCGACGCAAGACCGCCTTGACCCGAGCCATCAGTTCATCCGGGTTGAAAGGCTTGGCCAGGTAATCGTCGGCGCCCAACTCCAGCCCTTTGATACGGCTCAGTTCGTCGCCCTTGGCGGTGAGCATGATGATCGGGATCTGGTTGTTGGCACCGCGCAGGCGACGGCAGGCTGTCAAGCCGTCTTCGCCGGGCAGCATCAGGTCAAGGACCACGAGGTTGAAAACCTCACGGGCCAGCAGCCGATCCATTTGCTCGGTGTTTGGTACGGTACGGGCGCGGTAGCCCTTGCTGACGAAAAAGCGTTCCAACAGGCTGCTCAGCCCTGGATCGTCATCAACAATCAGAATTTTTTCGCCTTCAGCAGTTTGTGCAGTGCTGCTCATAGGAAGCTCCTTTGATCTTGGCGCGCATTATGGCTTAGCTGCCGTTATACGCACCGTGTGCATTGTTAGCAGATTTTTCCTCTATCTCCAGCGATCGTCCTATCAAGCGCACGTTTCACGACGCCCCCGAACAGCGGAACGCTGGTTATAATGCGCGGCCTTTGGCGCCAGGATGTGCCGGATCGTTACACCGATGCGGCGGTTTCCCCTCTGGCCAGGCAGCACTTTTTGAATTTAACGGGTCAATTGGCAGCCTCTTGACCCAGGCAGCGGCGCACCCCGGGCCGCTCAACCAGTCTCGTCGAGCCCGGCTTCTGTGGTGGCGAGCCTGATTTCACAATTTGTCAGGTGGTTTTATGGACAGCATCAACAGCCGCATCGCCGAGGAACTCGGCGTACGCCCACAACAGGTCGAAGCGGCCGTCGCGCTACTGGATGAAGGCTCCACGGTACCTTTCATCGCCCGTTACCGGAAAGAAGTGACAGGCAGCCTCGATGACATCCAACTGCGTCATCTTGAAGAGCGCCTGCGCTACCTGCGAGAACTCGACGAACGGCGCATCAGCATCCTGGCCAGCATCCAGGAGCAAGGCAAGCTGACCCCGCAACTTGAACGCGACATCAAGCTGGCCGACACCAAGACCCGTCTCGAAGACTTGTACCTGCCCTACAAGCAGAAGCGCCGCACCAAGGGCCAGATCGCTCTGGAAGCCGGCCTCGGCGAGCTGGCCGACGGCCTGTTCAGCGACCCGACCCTGGCCCCGGAAACCGAAGCCGCGCGCTTCGTCGATGCCGAAAAAGGCGTGGCGGACGTGAAGGCCGCGTTGGAAGGCGCCAAGTACATCCTCATGGAGCGTTTCGCCGAAGACGCCAATCTGTTGGAAAAACTGCGCAACTTCCTCAAGCAGGAAGCCATCCTCAGTGCCCGAGTGATCGCGGGCAAGGAAGAGGAAGGCGCGAAGTTCCGCGACTACTTCGAACACGACGAGCCGCTCAAAAGCATGCCATCCCACCGCGCCCTGGCGATTTTCCGCGGTCGCAACGAAGGCATCCTCAGTTCCGCGCTGAAGGTCGGTGAAGAATTGCCCGGAACCATGCACCCGTGCGAAGGCATGATCGGCCAGCAGTTCGGCATCCAGAACCAGAACCGCGCAGCCGACAAATGGCTGGCCGAAGTGGTGCGCTGGACCTGGAAGGTCAAGCTCTACACCCACTTGGAAACCGACTTGCTCGGCGAATTGCGTGATAACGCCGAGACCGAGGCGATCAACGTGTTCGCCCACAACCTCCACGACCTGTTGCTGGCCGCACCGGCCGGCCCGCGGGCCACGCTGGGCCTGGACCCGGGTCTGCGCACCGGTTGCAAAGTGGCGGTGGTGGACTCCACCGGCAAACTGCTGGACCACGCCACGGTCTACCCGCACGTGCCCCACAACAAGTGGGACCAGACCATCGCCATCCTTGCCGCCTTGTGCGCCAAGCATTCGGTCGACCTGATCGCCATCGGCAACGGCACCGCCAGCCGCGAGACCGACAAGCTGGCCGCCGAGCTGATCAAGAAATACCCGGCCATGAAAATGACCAAGGTCATGGTTTCCGAGGCCGGCGCTTCGGTTTATTCGGCGTCGGAACTGGCGTCCAAGGAATTCCCCGACCTGGACGTGTCGATCCGTGGCGCGGTGTCCATCGCCCGTCGCTTGCAGGATCCGCTGGCGGAACTGGTGAAGATCGACCCGAAATCCATCGGGGTCGGCCAGTACCAGCACGACGTTTCCCAACTGAAACTGGCGCGCGGCCTGGACGCGGTGGTGGAGGATTGCGTGAACGCCGTGGGCGTGGACGTGAACACTGCTTCGGTGGCGTTGTTGGCGCGCATTTCGGGCCTGAACGCCACGCTGGCGCAGAACATCGTCACCCACCGCGACGAACACGGCGCATTCAAGACCCGCGCCGCGCTGAAAAAAGTGCCGCGCCTGGGTGAGAAAACCTTCGAACAGGCCGCAGGCTTCCTGCGTGTCATGAACGGCGATAACCCGCTCGATTCCTCTGCGGTCCACCCGGAAGCCTACCCGCTGGTGCAACGCATCGCTGCCCAGACCGATCGTGACATTCGCTCGCTGGTCGGTGACGCCGCGTTCCTCAAGCGCCTGGACCCGAAGAAATTCACCGACGAAACCTTCGGCCTGCCGACCGTCACTGACATCCTGCAGGAACTGGAAAAACCGGGGCGCGACCCGCGTCCTGAATTCAAGACCGCCGAGTTCCAGGACGGCGTCGAAGACCTCAAGGACCTGCAACCGGGCATGATTCTCGAGGGCGTGGTGACCAACGTCACCAACTTCGGCGCATTCGTCGACATCGGCGTGCATCAGGACGGTCTGGTGCATATCTCGGCGTTGTCCGAGAAGTTCATCAAGGACCCGCGCGAAGCGGTGAAGGCCGGTGATGTGGTGAAAGTGAAGGTCATGGAAGTCGATATTCCGCGCAAACGCGTCGGCCTGTCGATGCGCATGAGCGACACGCCGGGCGAGAAAGTCGACGGTGCCCGCGGTGCGCGTCCTGGCTCGACGCCACGTCAATCGCAGAACACCGCGCCGCGCAAGGAAACCGCTACGGCGGCTCCTGCCAACAACGCCATGGCCTCGCTGTTCGCCAACGCCAAGCAGTTGAAGAAACGCTGATGGACGCGCCGGCCGGGTTAGTGGAAAGCGCCTTTTTCAAGCTGCTCGGCTGCCGCCTGCAAAGCCTTGGGGACGGGGTGGCGCAAGTCGCCCTGAGCCTTGAGCCGCCGTTGCGCAACCGTGGCGGCAAGCTGCACGGTGGCGCGCTGTTCAGCCTGGTGGACATCGCCATGGGACTGGCCTGCTCCAGCGTCCATGGCTTTGACCAGCAGAGCGCGACCATTGAATGCAAGATCAACTACATTCGCGCCGTGTCCGACGGCGAGGTTCTGTGCACTGCCCGGGTCATCCACCCGGGGCGGCGCACGCTGGTGGTCGAGGCCGAGGTGATGCAAGGCGACAAGCTGGTCGCAAAAGCGCAAGGCACGTTCGCTGTCCTATAGCTCAGTGTCATCGATTTGGGTTAATTTCGACGCCATGAATGCAGCGGCGAAGCCCCTGTGGGTTGCGATGACTAGCCTTTGGCATACAAACCAGGCGACTACGCCAGTTTTAACTTCACCCTTGTAGACCGTCTTGCCCACCCCCATATTGGGGCGACTGACGCGTGAAGGAATTCAACTTGAGCGACCTTTTAAACCGCCGCCTGGCCCTGCTCGGCGAGCGCGCCAACCTCTCCCTGCTCGAACAATGCCTGCATGGCATCGAGCGTGAATGCCTGCGCGTCACGGAAAACGGGCAACTGGCGCAGACGCCGCATCCCCAGGCCCTGGGTTCGGCGCTGACCAACGAACAGATCACCACCGACTATTCCGAGTCGCTGCTGGAGTTCATCACGCCGGCGCTGGCCAACCCGGCCGACACCCTGCGCAGCCTCGACAAGATCCACCGGTTTGCCTACAGCAAACTCGGCGACGAGTACCTGTGGAGCCCTTCGATGCCGTGTCCGCTGCCGGCCGAAGAAGACATCCCGATTGCCTATTACGGCACCTCGAATATCGGCCGGCTCAAATATGTCTACCGCAAGGGTTTGGCCCTGCGCTACGGCAAGACCATGCAATGCATCGCCGGCATTCATTACAATTTTTCCCTGCCGGAAAAGCTCTGGCCGCTGCTCCGGCAGGACGAAGCCAGTGACGTCAGCGACCGCGATTTCCAGTCGTCGGCCTACATCGCGTTGATCCGCAATTTCCGGCGCTACAGCTGGCTGCTGATGTACCTGTTCGGCGCCTCGCCGGCCTTGGACGCCGGCTTCCTGCGTGGCCGCCCGCATCAGTTGGAACAGCTGGATCCGGACACCTTGTACCTGCCGTACGCCACCAGCCTGCGCATGAGCGACCTGGGTTACCAGAGCAACGCCCAGGCCGGCTTGACCCCCTGCTACAACGATCTGACAAGCTACACCGACAGCCTGCGCAAAGCGGTGGCAACCCCTTACGCGCCGTATGTGGAAGTCGGCACTCACCAGAACGGCGAATGGGTGCAGCTCAACACCAACATCCTGCAGATCGAAAACGAGTACTACTCCAACATCCGCCCCAAGCGCGTGACGTATACCGGCGAGCGCCCGATCCAGGCGCTGATGGCCCGTGGGATCCAGTACGTCGAAGTGCGTTGCCTGGACATCAACCCGTTCCTGCCGATGGGCATCGACCTCACCGAGTCGCGGTTCCTCGATGCGTTCCTGTTGTATTGCGGCCTCAACGACAGCCCGCAGTTGGAAAACAACGAATGCAGCAACGCTACGAGCAACTTCCTGACCGTGGTCAAGGAAGGCCGCAAGCCAGGCCTGCACCTGCAACGCCAGGGCCAATCGGTGGACATGCAAGCCTGGGCCATGGAATTGCTGGAAAAGATTGCTCCGCTGGCCGCCCTGCTTGACCAGAGCCAAGGCGGTGATGCCCATCGCCAGGCTCTCGACGCGCAACAGGCAAAAGTCCGCGACCCGTCGCTGACGCCGTCTGCCAAGGTCTTGGCCGCCATGGCCGAGCACCGCGAAAGCTTCGCCCAGTTCTCCCTGCGCCAGAGCAAGGCCCACGCCGAGTTCTTCCGCGCCCAGCCGCTGTCGACCGAAGAGCAAGCCGCGTTCGAAGAAACCGCCCGCCAGTCCTTGGTCCAGCAAACCGAGCTGGAGCAGAACGAGGTGGGAGACTTTGACGTGTTCGTGGGTTCGTATCAGGCGAGCATCCTGGCGATCAGTAACTGACTTTCCTCTTGATGAGGACGCTTCTGTGGCGAGGGAGCTTGCTCCCGCTGGTCTGCGCAGCAGGCCCATCTTGCGGCCGCTACGCAGCCGAGCGGGAGCAAGCTCCCTCGCCACGGGGTTATTAGCCATCTTGGATAGATGTGTTCGCAAATAAGCTAATTCGAAAAAGTTATTTATTTACTGATTCTTAGATCATTTAGTCTCCTCCAACGCCGAACATCCGGCGGCCTGTTGAGGAGCTTTGCCATGTCTCTGACTTTCCCCCTTCGCTTTCTCGCGGCCGCTTCCCTGGCCGCGGCGAGCCTTTTTGCCCAGGCGACGGATCTGACCGTCGCCTACCAGACCACCGTCGACCCGGCAAAAGTCGCCCAGGCCGATGGCTCGTATGAGAAAGCCACCAAGGCCAACATCGACTGGCGCAAGTTCGACAATGGCGCCGATATCATTGCCGCCATCGCTTCGGGCGATGTGCAGATCGGCTACCTCGGTTCCAGCCCGCTGACCGCTGCCATCACGCGCAAGGTTCCGGTAGAAACTTTCCTCATCGCCACGCAGATCGGCGCCGCCGAAGCCTTGGTGGTGCGTGACGGCTCCGGCATCAAGACTCCACAAGACCTGATCGGCAAGAAAATCGCCGTGCCATTTGTCTCCACCGGTCATTACAGCCTGCTGGCCGCGCTGAAACACTGGAATATCGACCCGTCGAAAGTCACCGTGCTCAACCTCGCGCCACCGGCCATCATCGCCGCCTGGAAGCGCGGCGACATCGATGCCACGTACGTCTGGGACCCCGCTTTGGGCGTGGCCAAGGAAAACGGCAAGGTGCTGATCACTTCAGCTGAGCTGGCCCAGTTTGGCGCACCGACGTTCGATGCCTGGATCGTGCGCAAGGATTTCGCCCAGAAGCACCCCGAAATTGTCACGGCCTTCGCCAAAGTCACCCTGGACGCCTACGCCCAGTACCGCAAGGATCCACAAGCCTGGCTGGCCGATGCGTCCAACATCGACAAGCTGGTGAAACTCTCCGGGGCCAAGTCCAGCGACATCCCCCTTTTGCTACAAGGCAACGTCTTCCCGCTGGCCGCCGATCAAGTGGTGAGCCTCGGCGCACCGACCACCCAGGCCATCACCAACACCGCCGCGTTCCTCAAGGAGCAAGGCAAGGTCGAAGCCGTGCTGCCGGATTACGCGCCATACGTCAGCGCCCAATACATCACGCGCTGATCAAGACGAAAAAGGGAGACGCCAAGATGGCCTTGCTACAGCTGGAGCGCATCAGCGCACAGTACCCCGGCGCAACAAAACCGGTGCTGGCGGATATTTCACTGACCCTGGGCCCGGAGCAACTGCTGGTTGCCCTCGGCCCCTCCGGCAGTGGCAAGACGTCGCTGTTGAACCTGATTGCCGGGTTCGTCGAGCCCAGCGCTGGGCAGATCACCCTGGACGGCGTGCCAGTGTCGGGTCCGAGCGCCGAACGCGGCGTGGTGTTCCAGGACGATGCGCTGTTGCCTTGGCAGGACGTGCTGGCGAACGTCGGGTTCGGCCTGGAACTGGCAGGCGTCGCGAGGGATAAGCGCGAGGCCCGCGCCCGGGAAATGCTCGCCTTGGTCGACCTCGCCGGTTTCGAGAAACGTCGCGTCTGGCAGCTTTCGGGCGGCCAGAAGCAACGCGTCGGCCTGGCCCGCGCGTTGGCTGCCGATCCGCGCGTGTTGTTGATGGACGAGCCTTTCGGCGCCTTGGATGCGTTCACTCGCGAACAGATGCAGGAACTGCTGTTACAAGTCTGGCAACGCACCGCCAAGCCCGTGTTCCTGATTACCCATGACATCGAAGAAGCCGTGTTCCTTGCCACCGATCTGATCCTGCTGGCGCCCGATCCTGGGCAGATCGTCGAGCGCCTGAGCCTGGATTTCGGCCGCCGTTACGGGGCCGGGGAATCAGCGCGGTCGATCAAGTCCGACCCACGCTTCATCGAGACTCGCGAGCACGTGCTTGCCAAGGTATTTTCCCAACGCAGCGCCACTCGGCAGCAGGAGCGCGCATGAGCAGTTACGAAATTCCAGCCGTGGCCCACGACCCCGAGCCCGCGCGCCCTCCTCTACGCGCTCAATGGCAGCTGAGTACGCGCTGGATCAGCGGCCTGACCCTGATCGTATTGTTGGCGCTTTGGTGGGCAGTCACCGCCAGCGGCCTGATCGAACCGCTATTCCTGCCGCCGCCCTCCGCCGTGCTGCAAAAAGGTTGGCTGCTGGTTACCAGCGGCTACATGGACTCCACGCTCTGGCAACATTTGGGCGCAAGCCTCGGGCGGATTGGCCTGGGTCTGTTGTTCGCGGTGCTGACCGCCGTGCCGGTGGGCATTGCTATCGGCGCGAACCGAATCGCCCGCGGCGTGCTCGATCCGTTGATCGAGTTCTACCGGCCGATTCCGCCGCTGGCTTATCTGCCACTGATCGTGATCTGGTGCGGCATCGGTGAGCTGTCGAAAGTCCTGCTGATCTACCTGGCGATCTTCGCCCCGATCGCCATCGCCACCGCCACTGGGGTGCGCACCGTCGACCCGGCCAAACTGCGAGCCGCGCAATCGCTGGGCGCCACGCGCGCGCAGTTGATTCGCCATGTGATCGTGCCCAGTGCCCTGCCGGACATCCTCACCGGTGTTCGCATCGGCCTGGGCGTGGGTTGGTCGACGCTGGTGGCCGCCGAACTGATCGCCGCCACCAGTGGCCTGGGGTTCATGGTGCAGTCAGCGGCGCAGTTCCTGGTCACCGACGTGGTGGTGCTGGGGATCCTGGTGATCGCACTGATCGCCTTCGCCATGGAAATGAGCCTGCGCGCCCTGCAACGCAAACTGGTGCCCTGGCACGGCCAGACCCATTGATCCCCAATGACCACGCCGACGATTCGGCGCCCAGACCGAGAACATTGAGATGAATCGCCCGACCATTACGCCTTTGAGCTCCGCCCTCGGCGCGCAGATCGAGGGGATCGATATCAGTCAGCCGCTGAGCCTGGAAGATCGCGACATCCTCGAGCGGGCGTTGCTCGATCATCAGGTGCTGTTTTTCCGCGACCAGCCGATCGAACCGCCACAGCAGGCACGTTTCGCCGCGTATTTTGGCGACCTGCACATCCATCCGATCTACCCCAACGTGCCGGAGCAACCCGAAGTTCTGGTGCTCGACACCGCCGTCACCGACGTCCGCGACAACGCTGTGTGGCACACCGACGTGACCTTTCTCCCGACACCCGCCTTGGGCGCGGTGCTCAGCGCCAAGCTGCTACCGGCGTTTGGTGGCGACACATTGTGGGCCAGAGGCATCGCGGCATACGAAGCCTTGTCGGCGCCGCTGAAAATCTTGCTGGAAGGGCTGACGGCGACGCACGACTTCACCCGCTCCTTTCCCTTGGAGCGCTTCGGCAATAGCGCCGAAGATCTTGCGCGCTGGGAACAAGCACGCCGCAAGAACCCACCGCTGTCCCACCCGGTGATTCGCACGCACCCGGTGAGCGGCCGTCGCTCGCTGTTCGTCAACGAAGGCTTCACCACGCGTATCAACGAACTGTCGGAAACCGAAAGCGAGGCGATCCTGAAACTGCTCTTTGCCCATGCCACCCGCCCGGAGTTCACCCTGCGCTGGCGCTGGCAGGTCAATGACGTGGCGTTCTGGGACAACCGCGTCACCCAGCATTTTGCCGTCGACGACTACCGTCCCGCCCGGCGCGTGATGCACCGGGCGACAGTGTTGGGGGATGTACCGTTTTTCAGGTGAGTAGCAATAGAGCCGGAGTCACCTTTGTGGCGAGGGGATTCATCCCCGCTGGGCTGCGAAGCGGCCCCAAACCTGAGCATGCGGTGCGTCAGGTGGAATCGAGTAGGCTGCTTTGGGGCTGCTGCGCAGCCCAGCGGGGATAAATCCCCTCGCCACAGGGATTTGTGTGCACCCTACTTGCGTTACTCAGCCGACGAAGGCTTCTCCCAAAGATTGATCCCGCCTTCCTGGGCAAACCGATCGATCTCGGCCAGTTCCTCGGCGCTGAAACTCAGATTCTTCAAGGCGCCGACGTTCTCGATAATCTGCTCCGGCCGGCTGGCGCCGATCAGTGCGCTGGTGACGCGCGGGTCGCGCAAGGTCCAGGCCAAGGCCATTTGCGCCAGGCTTTGGCCGCGACGCTGGGCGATTTCATTCAGGGCGCGTACGTGGGCAATGTTTTCCTCGGACAAGTGCGAAGCCTGCAACGAACCGCCACCAGGACGGTTGACCCGAGCATCGGCCGGAATGCCTTTGAGATACTTGTCGGTCAGCAGGCCCTGGGCCAGCGGCGTGAAGGCGATCACGCCGGTGCCCAGCTCTTCGGTGGCATCCAGCAAGTCTTTCTCCACCCAACGGTTGAGCAGGTTGTAGGCCGGTTGATGGATCAACAGCGGGACTTTCCATTCCTGGAGTAGCGCGGCCATTTCCCGGGTTTTCACGCCGGAATAGGAAGAAATGCCGATGTACAACGCCTTGCCCTGCTGCACCGCAGTGGCCAGGGCGCTGGCGGTTTCTTCCAGTGGCGTGTCGGGGTCGAAACGGTGGGAATAGAAGATATCCACATACTCCAGCCCCAGACGTTGCAGGCTCTGGTCGAGGCTGGCCAGCACGTATTTGCGCGAGCCCCCGCCCTGGCCGTAAGGCCCCGGCCACATGTCCCAACCGGCCTTGCTGGAGATGATCAACTCATCGCGGTACTGCTTGAAATCTTCGCGTAGCAAGCGGCCGAAATTGATCTCGGCGCTGCCGTAGGGCGGGCCATAGTTGTTGGCCAAGTCGAAGTGATTGATGCCCAGGTCGAACGCTGTACGCAACAGTGCTCGCTGAGTCTCGATCGGCGTGCTGTCACCAAAGTTGTGCCACAACCCCAGCGACAACGCCGGCAGCACCAGCCCGCTGCGCCCGACGCGGCGGTAAGGAATGGACTCGTAGCGGTTTTGCGCAGCGGTGTAGGTCATCGAAAAGGCTCTCTGTTCGGACGGCTGGAGGCAGAAGCTAACATTTCACAGACGCCTCGGTCAGGCGGAAAGTTCGCGCAAGGCCGCCGCGGCCAAGAAACCCGAACGCGAGCTGTAACGCTGGTCCCGTCGCACGGTTTGATCGATGCGCTCAAGCAATTGCTCGGGCAGCGTGGCGTTGAACCGCACTGATTTTCCGAAATAGGGCGTGACATCGAACTCAACCACGCCCCAGATCCCCCCGGCGTATTGCGGATCGTCGAGATGATCGTCAATGTCATGGATCTGTGGCAGCGGTTCGCCGTCGGCTATCAGGCCTTCATAGTGCAACGAAAGCGCCTCTTTCACATTTTCGAATGCCTGGCTCACAGTACTGCCTGCGGAGAAACAACCCGGCACATCCGGGACCGTCACGCCGTATTCGGAGTCGGCATCCTTGTGCAGAACGACCGGAAATTTCATGTGGACGAATCCTTCCTCAAGATCCGGCAACCGCAGCAACCGGTCTGATAACAATGCATCCCCACCGGGGATTTCGTAATCGGTCATGGGCTTCATTTCAGGCCCGCCTGTTTCAATATGCTATTGATCGTGCCCCTGGGCAGATCCGCGTCAGGGTGCTTGATCGTCACCTAGCTCAACTCGCCAACCAATGTACCGTCACCACAATCCAGTCATTTCGCGTGCGCAAACACCTCGGCCACCCAATCCACGAACACCCGTACCCGCGGCGACATGTGCCGATTGTGTGGATAAAGCACCGACACCGGCATGGGCGGCGGTGGGGTGGCGGTGAGGACTTCCTGGATCAGGCCCTGCTTGATCTGCTCTTCCATCCGGTAGTGCGGGCATTGGATCAGGCCCAGGCCGGCGATGGCCGAGGCGGCGTAGATTTCGGCACCGGACACCGACAACGCACCGCCGATGGGTACCTCCTTGAGTTCGCCATCGACCATGAACTCGAATGGATACAGTTTGGCGGTGGTGCGCGAGACGTAGTTCACCGCCCGATGGTGGCGCAAGTCATCGAGGCTTTTCGGTTCGCCGTACTCGCGCAAGTAGCCGGGGCTGGCACAAGTGATCTGCCGAAGAGTGGCGACACGCCGACCGATCAATGACGAATCCCCCAGCGTACCGGACCGCAGCACGCAATCGACACCTTCGGCAATCAGGTCGACGAAGCGATCGGCCTCGCTGATGAACAATTCGATCTCCGGGTAGCGGGCCATGAATTGTGGCAACGCCGGAATCACGAAATACCGGGCCTGGGTTCCGTGCAGGTCCACCCTCAACTTGCCTTTGGGCGCCACGCCGCGAAACGCCAGCTCGGCCTCTTCGAGTTCCGCCAGCAACTGCACGCAGCGCGGGTAGTAGGCCTCGCCATCGAGGGTCGGGCGCACCTTGCGGGTGCTGCGCTCGAGAAGACGCACGCCCAGCCAGGCCTCGAATTGATTGAGCGTATGGGTCAGCGTGGCGCGAGGCATGTTCAAGTCTTCGGCGGCCAGGGTGAAGCTGCTGCGCTCGTATATTCGAACAAACACCCTCATTGCCCTGACTTGATCCATCTGATCGGCGCGCCTTGATTGTTGCTGGATATTGAACAGTCAAGACAACTCTCGTGCATTTATCGCCGATAGTAAACATGTGAATCTGGCTCCAACGAATCACAGCACTCCCCAAAAGGAATTCTTGCCATGACTGTCCAGAACTCGAAAGTCGCCATCGTGACCGGTGCCTCCCGCGGCATCGGCGCGCAGATCGCCAAGCAACTGGCCAGCGACGGTTTTGCCGTTGCCCTCAACTTCGCCAACAGCGCCGCCGAGGCCTCGAAGCTCGTGGTGCAGTTGCGCCAGGCCGGGCACCAGGCCATAGCGGTGAAAGCCGATGTGTCTGTCGCGGCGGATGTCAGCCGGATGTTCGATGAAGTCGAAACACAGCTGGGCAAAGTCGATGTGCTGATCAACAACGCTGGCATTCTCCAGGTCATGCCCCTGGCGCAGCACAGCGACGAGCTGTTCGACCGCACATTCGCCATCAACACGCGCGGCACTTTCAACACCCTGCGCGAAGCCGCGACCCGGTTGAACGATGGCGGCCGCATCGTGAATTTTTCCAGCAGCACCGTAGGCCTCAACCTGCCCGGCTACTCGGTGTACATTGCCAGCAAGGCCGCCGTGGAATCCCTGACCCAGGTGTTCGCCAAGGAGCTGCGCGGTCGCCAGATCACCGTCAATGCCGTGGCCCCCGGGCCAGTCGCCACCGAGCTGTTCATGCACGGCAAGAGCGAAGAGCAGGTCCAGCACTACGCCAAGATGCCGCCCCTGGAGCGCCTCGGCCAACCGGAAGACATCGCCAGCATCGTGTCCTTCCTGGCCAGCCCGGCCGCCGGTTGGGTGAACGGGCAGATCCTGCGGGCAAACGGTGGGCTGGTCTGAGGCCCCTTCCGATCAGCGCACCAGATGCAGGAACTGCATGTGCCGCTCGTACTGGTCGAGGATGTCGTTGATGACCTGTTCCTTGGAGTAGCCCACCAGGTCGTAATCCTGACTGCCTTCGCTCAGGTGCACTTCGGCACGGTAATAGCGGCGATTGTTGATTTGCTTGGAGCCCATGCCGCCGCGGGCGAAGGACGGCGTGAAGTAGCCACGCATCTGCACCTGGTAGATGAACGAATGCTGCTCGCCGTGACCGATCTCCAGGCTGACGCTGTCGTTGGCCGGATCTGGCTGGGTCATCACGGTCAGGCCTTTTTCGGCGAATACCGCTTTCACTTCCTCGATGGCCGGACGCACCGTGGTGTCGAGGAAGCGGTATACCTCGTCGCGAGAAGGAAAGTGCACCGCCTGGCTCAGGCGCTGGCGCCAGCCACCCGTGCCGCGCCGTGAAGCCGACACCGGTGCCAGGGAATGCAATTGCGCGATCTGCTTCTGGGATTCGAGGTAGAACGCCTTGTGCAGGCCCCACATCATCAGCAAGAGAATCAACGAGAACGGCAAGGACGTCAGCACCACGGCTGACTTGAGCGCATCGATACTGCCGGAAAACAACAACGCACTGGTCACCAGGGCGGTCATTGCGCCCCAGAACACTCGCAACCATTTCGGCCCGTCTTCATCCGGGTTGCCGCCCTTGGCGGACAGCGTCGACAGCACCACGGTGCCGGAGTCGGCGGACGTGACGAAAAACACGAAGCTGATGAATACCGTGACCGCGATGACCGTCTTGCTCCACGGATAGGTTTCCAGCAGCAGATAAAGGCTCATCGACGGGTTTTCCAGGGCTGACATGCCCAGGGCGCTCATGCCGTGGTTGAGCACCTGGTCGATGGCGCTGTTGCCGAAAATCGACATCCACGCCAGGGTGAAGCCCAAAGGGATCAACAGCACGCCAAACACGAATTCGCGAATGGTGCGGCCACGGGATATACGCGCGATGAACAGTCCCACGAACGGCGACCAGGCGATCCACCAGGCCCAGTAGAACACCGTCCAGCCACCCAGCCAGTCGCTGGGCTCGTTGTAGGCGTAAAGGTCGAAGCTCTTCATCGGCAGGGCGCCGAGGTAATCGCCGATGTTCTGGATCAAGGTGTTGAGCAAATGCTGGGTCGGCCCGGCAAACAGCACGAACAGCAACAGCGCGCAGGCCAACAGCATGTTGATGTCGGACATGACCCGCACGCCTTTGTCGACACCGGCCACCGCGACGATGATCGCTGCCCCCATCATCAGCACGATCAGGCCGACCTGGATCCATTGGGTGTGGGCGATGCCGAACAGGTAATCCAATCCGGAATTGAGGTGCAGCACACCAAACCCCATGTCCGCGCCAAGGCCAAACACCGTCGCGATGATGCCGAAGCCGTCCACCGCATAACCGATAGGGCCGTTGATGCGTTTGCCAATCAGCGGATACAACGCCGAACGCAAGGCCAATGGCAGATTGTGCCTATAGGCAAAGTACGCCAGCGCCATGCCGACAAACGCAAACACTCCCCAGCCGTGCAGGCCCCAGTGCAAAAACAGGATCTGCATGGCCTGGCGCGCCGCGTCGGCGGTTCCGGCCTCGCCCTGGGGCGGCTGGACCAAGTGGGTCAGCGGCTCGGAGACGCAGAAGAAAAACAGCGTGATGCTGATCCCGGCTGCGAACAACATGCCGGCCCAGGACAGGTAGCTGAATTCGGGCTCGTCGTGGTCGGCACCGAGCTTGATCTTGCCGTAGCCGGACAAGGCGGTGACCACCACGAAGACCAGATACAGCGTCATCGCCAGCATGTAATACCAGCCGACCGTGTTGGCCGCCCAGTTCTGTGCCGCCAGCAGCCAGGCGCCGGCCTGCTCCGGCGCGGCAATGACGACCAGGCCGAACAGCAGGATGAAGGTCGCCGCGAAGTAGAACACCGGCGGATTCATGCGGACCTGGCCGCTGGATGGAAGGGACGAAGTACTCATCGACGAAGCACCTCGCAAAACGAAATCATGACGTGCGCAAACGGACTCGGCAAAGGCAAGCCTCCTGTTGTGAGCGGGCAGCAAACCAAGGGTTTAACTTGAATGAACGTTCAAGTTAAACATGAATAGGCTGCTAAGGACTAATCGCAGGGCTCGACGGCACGCTTCCTACACTAGTCCATGGGTGGGTATGACGCTGCCGGGAGCGCATTCGTTCAGTGCTCCCTTCCACACGCCAGTTGCCCCTGAATATCGGCGTGCCTATAGTCCGATATCGCCTACAACCAGTACGGACCCCATGATCAAAGAACAGTTGTCTCGCTTCAGTCGTCTCGACCTGCTCGGCCATCCGACACCGCTGGAAAAACTTGACCGCCTCTCCCGTTGGCTCGGCCGGGACATCTACGTCAAGCGCGACGACCTGACGCCCCTGGCACTCGGTGGCAACAAACTGCGCAAGCTCGAATACCTGGCCGCCGACGCATTGGCCCAAGGTGCCGACACGCTCATCACCGCCGGCGCGATCCAGTCCAACCACGTCCGCCAGACCGCAGCCCTGGCCGCGAAGCTCGGCCTGGGTTGCGTCGCCCTGCTGGAAAACCCCATCGGCACCGAGGACAGCAATTACCTGGGCAACGGCAATCGGCTGTTGCTTGAGCTGTTCGACGCTAAAGTCGAGCTGGTGGACAACCTGGACAATGCCGACGAACAGCTGCAGGCGCTCGCCGGCCGCCTGCGCAGCAACGGGAAAAAGCCCTACCTGGTGCCGATTGGCGGCTCGAACGCGTTGGGCGCGTTGGGGTATGTGCGCGCTGGCCTGGAGTTGGCCGAACAGATCAAGGACACCGGCATCGAATTCGCCGCCGTGGTGCTGGCCTCGGGCAGCGCCGGTACCCACAGCGGCCTGGCGCTGGCCTTGAGCGAAACCCTGCCCACGCTTGCGGTCGTTGGTGTAACAGTGTCCCGTAGCGAGGAGGACCAGTTTCCGAAGGTCCAGGGCCTGGCCGAGCGCACGGCAGCGTTGCTCGGAGTCGCCCTTCCGGAGGCGTTCAAAGTGAATCTATGGGACGAGTATTTCGGTCCCCGCTACGGCGAACCGAACGCCGGCACGTTGGCGGCGGTCAAGCTGCTGGCCAGCCAGGAAGGCCTTCTGCTCGATCCGGTCTACACCGGCAAGGCCATGGCCGGCCTGCTCGATGGCCTGGGTCGCGACCGCTTTGACGACGGTCCGATCATCTTCCTGCACACCGGCGGCGCGCCAGCGTTGTTTGCCTATGACTCGGCGCTAGGGGCTTGAAACTCCTGACAATGGCGACATTCCACTTTGGAATATACGGATGATTTAATATTATTTTCCAATCTATGAAACGCAACTTATAGTCGCGCCGCAGGCGTATTTGCCACGAGACGCATCACCTGTTTTTAAGGCAGGATGTGACAGCACTTTCGTATCGCGGCTACGCCTTCTCTTGCCGATAAACGTCTTCATAAGAAAACACAGGGGCTTGTCATGAATTTTTCCGCATTACGTCGCAACCTGCTGGTAGGTTCGCTGGGCCTGGCACTGAGCGCCGGTCTGCTGGGGCAGGCGGTTGCCGGTGAGCAACTGCAAAAAATCAAGGATGCCGGCGAGATCAAGATCGGCTTGGAAGGCACTTATCCACCGTTCAGTTTCGTGGATGATGGCGGCAAGCTGACCGGCTTCGAAGTGGAGTTTTCCGAAGCCCTGGCCAAGGAGCTGGGTGTGAAGGTCAAGCTGCAGACCACCCCATGGGCGGGCATTCTCGCGGCGTTGGAATCCAAGCGTCTGGACGCCGTGGTCAACCAAGTGACCATCTCCGAAGAACGTAAGAAAAAATACGATTTCTCCGAGCCGTACACCGTCTCCGGGATTCAAGCGCTGGTACTGACCAAAAAAGCCGATGAGCTGAACATCAAGAAAGCTGCCGACCTGGACGGTAAAAAAGTCGGCGTGGGCCTGGGCACCAACTACGAACAGTGGGTGAAAGCCGAAGTACCGGGCGCGCAAGTCAAAACCTATGACGATGACCCCACCAAATTTCAGGACCTGCGCGTCGGCCGCATCGATACCATCCTGATCGACCGTCTGGCCGCGCTGGAATACGCCAAGAAGGCCAAGGACACCACCGTCACCAGCGAAGCGTTTTCTCGCCAGGAGTCGGGTATTGCCCTGCGCAAAGGCGAGCCTGAGCTGTTGGCAGCCGTGAACAAAGCCATCGAAAAACTGCGCGCCGACGGTACGCTGAAGAAGCTCTCGGAAAAATACTTCAGCGCTGACGTCACCCAATAATGGAAGCAGCTCTTCAACTCGCACTGGATTCCGCGCCCTTTCTGCTCAAGGGCGCGTACTACACGGTCATCCTCAGCCTGGGCGGGATGTTCTTCGGCTTGTTGCTGGGGTTCGGCCTGGCGCTGATGCGTCTGTCGCGTTTCAAGTTGGTGAACTGGATCGCGCGTATCTACGTGTCGTTCTTTCGCGGCACGCCGTTGCTGGTGCAGTTGTTTGTGATTTATTACGGACTTCCGCAACTGGGCATCGAGCTGGATCTGCTGCCGGCGGCCCTGATCGGTTTCTCGCTGAACATGGCGGCCTATGCGTGTGAAATCCTGCGGGCCGCCATCAGTTCCATCGAGCGCGGTCAGTGGGAAGCGGCGGCCAGTATCGGCATGACCCGTGCCCAGACACTGCGCCGGGCCATCCTGCCGCAAGCCGCACGCACGGCGCTGCCACCGTTGGGCAACAGCTTCATTTCCCTGGTCAAGGACACCGCCCTGGCGGCGACCATCCAGGTACCGGAACTGTTCCGCCAGGCGCAGCTGATCACTGCTCGCACCTTCGAAATCTTCACCATGTACCTTGCCGCCGCGCTGATCTACTGGGTTCTTGCCACCGTGCTTTCGCACCTGCAGAACGTATTGGAAGCCCGGGTCAATCGGCACGACCAGGAGTCCTGACCCATGATTGTCGTGGAAAAACTGACAAAGCAATTCAAGGGTCAGGTGGTGCTCAACGGCATCGACCTGAGGATTGAAGAAGGCGAAGTGGTAGCGATCATCGGCCCCAGCGGATCGGGCAAGACGACGTTCCTGCGCTGCCTGAATTTCCTCGAAGAACCCACCAGCGGACGGATCAAGGTGGGCGATATCGAGATCGATGGCAGTCGCCCGCTGAACCAGCAGCAAGGGCTGGTCCGTCGTTTGCGCCAGCAGGTGGGCTTCGTGTTCCAGAATTTCAATCTGTTTCCCCATCGCACCGCACTGGAAAACGTCACAGAAGGTCCGCTGGTGGTGAAAAAGACCCCGCGGGCCGACGCTGAAGCCCTGGGCCGCAAGCTACTGGCCAAGGTCGGCCTGGCCGGCAAGGAAGACGCATATCCCAGGCGCCTGTCCGGTGGTCAGCAACAGCGCGTGGCTATCGCCCGGGCGCTGGCGATGGAACCTGCAGTGATCCTCTTCGACGAGCCAACCTCGGCCCTCGATCCGGAACTGGTGGGTGAAGTGCTGGCAACCATCCGGGGCCTGGCCGAAGAAAAACGCACCATGGTCATCGTGACTCACGAGATGGGCTTCGCCCGGGATGTAGCCAATCGCGTGGTGTTCTTCGACAAAGGCGTAATTGTTGAGCAAGGTGAAGCCAAGGCGTTGTTCGAAGCTCCGAAAGAAGAGCGCACTCGGCAGTTTCTCAGCAAGTTCCTCTCGGCTGGACATGGCGCGCAGTAATTAATTGGCTTGTCGACACTTCCAGGGAGGGAAGTGAAACAAGTCCAACTTTAAAAAGCCAAAACCACCGCATCAAAAATAACTTTCAATCGTCATCTCTCCTCCGCTACCCCAATAACGAACAGACCGACTTTGGGCACGCTCTACTTCCTTTGATCTCTCCACCGACGCCAGCCCAAAGGCGCCTGTCCTGGCGGCAACGAGCGCGACATTCCGAGGAAAAGTGCGCTCGACGCCGCGCATTAATAACTCCGATGCGTAGGACATTTCTGAAGACTTGCTTAATCAAATATTAGGCAATCGTCGCTATTGACAGTGAAACTGTCAAACCTATATCTAGAATGAACAAGCATCACGCGTTATTTATTTTCGGTAGTAACGTATCACAAAGTGTCGCGACTATCAGCGTCTTTGAACTTTCGGGAACATAGTTCGTTTTAGACATCAAGGAGAACACCATGACAAGTATGTCGAATTTCCCTGAGTTGGCCGCGCCCACCTTGGCCAGCGGCCAACGTACCGGCATCAACATCACCAGCGCCGAGCATCTGGAAGTCGTCATTGCCCCTTACCCAGGCATGGACCCAGGCGACCTGATCGAACTGTTCTGGGACAACTGCTATGTTGGCTCGCGCCTGCTGTCAGAGGCAGATATGCATGGCAGCGTCAGTTTGCGCGTCCCGGAGAGCTTCATCGTCAACGGCACCTCGCGCATCCACTATCGGATCATGCAAATTGGACGAGGGCCGTCGCTGTCAGCAACGCAACAGGTGCAGGTCAAGCTCGATTGCCCCGGGGGGCGGCCTTCATCCTTGCTCGGCGACGAGAACCAGAGCCTGGCGCCGGTGCGTATCCCGGACACCATCCGCCGCCAAGGCGTGAATCCCAATCAGATCAAACGCGGCGTGCCGTTGACCATCGAGCCCTACCTGAACATGGCGGCCAGCGATGCGATCACCCTGCGTTGGGGCGACGTACGCATGGATCTGCCACCCATAAAGCCTGGCGAGGTGGGAATGCCGGTTCACGTCTGGGTGCCGCCGGAAGTCATCATGGAAGCAGGTGAAGACCTGCGTCTGGAAGTGACCTATTGCATCATCGACCGGGTCGGCAACAACTCCCACTGGGCGCCACCACGGACTTTGAAAATCGGTTGCGCCAACCCCTATCCGAAGCATCCTGCGAAAGAACCGCTCATGGTCGCCGAATCGCATCACCGAAAATAATGGTGACGCTCGTTTTTTGTGGCGAGGACTTTTGCTTCCTCGCCACAGAAACCGCTTCGCCCAAGGGGCGTACACCTTCGATTTAAAACCAACCTATAGATATTCTTAAAAGTTAGTTCAAAAACTTTTTATACGCGTTTAGGGTATATGAACCGGACCACCGGACATTCTTGATTTTTGTTCACCGCATTCATCGCGGTGTTTTCTTGAGATGTGAGGTGGGTATGGTACGGAACACAATCACCCCAGTGCAGGGCGCCAAGGCACTGCATGCAGCCACGGAGTGGCTGTGATGTCCGATCTGGCGCAAGCAAAGGTCCAGAGCGACCAAGACATTGCTCCCTTGTTATTGCCGGCACAGGTCCTGCGCACCGACGCCGAAGCCATCAAGGCCGCCCATGAACTGGCACAGGTCGCCCGACAGCAGGCCGCGCGTCGCGACCAGCAGCGTAAACTTCCCTGGTCAGAAATCGAACAGTTCACCCGCAGCGGGCTCGGCAGCATTGCCGTTCCTCGCGAATATGGCGGTCCGCAAGTTTCCGCCGTCACCGTCGCCGAGGTGTTCGCGATCATTTCCACGGCTGACCCGGCCCTCGGTCAAATTCCCCAGAACCAGTTCGGCGTGCTCCAGCTAATTCTCGCCACAGGCACCGAACGGCAGAAAAAAATTCTCCTCCAGAGCGTGCTCGAAGGCTGGCGCATCGGCAACGCCGGGCCGGAGCGTGGCACTCGCAACACCCTGGAACTCAAGGCGCGGATCACCGGCGACGGTGACGGCTTTGTCATCAATGGGCAGAAGTTCTACTCCACTGGCGCGCTGTTCGCCCATTGGGTCGCGGTCAAGGCATTGGACGACGAGGGTCGCCAGGTATTGGCGTTCGTTCGACGCGGTACACCAGGTCTGCGGATTGTCGATGACTGGTCGGGCTTCGGCCAGCGGACCACGGCCAGCGGCACCGTGCTGCTGAACAATGTGCGGGTCGATGCCGAGCTGGTGCTGGCCAACTGGCGCATCAACGACACGCCGAATGAACAAGGCGCGTTCTCCCAACTGATCCAGGCCGCTATCGACGTAGGTATCGCCCGGGGCGCGATTGATGATGCGATCGCCTTCGTTCGCGAACGCGCCCGGCCGTGGATCGACGCCAAGGTCGAGCGCGCCAGCGATGATCTTTATGTCATCGCCGACGTCGGCCGGTTGAAGATCGAACTGCACGCCGCCGAAGCGTTGCTGCGCAAGGCTGGGCAGGTACTGGACCAGGTCAACACCGCGCCGATTACCGCTCAGTCCGCCGCCCACGCGTCGATAGCCGTGGCCGAAGCCAAGGTGCTGGCGACTGAGGTCGCCCTGCACGCCAGCGAAAAACTCTTCGAGCTGGCCGGCAGCCGCGCCACCCTTGCCGAATTCAATCTCGATCGCCACTGGCGCAACGCGCGGGTCCACACCCTGCACGACCCGGTGCGCTGGAAGTATCACGCAGTCGGCGACTATCGCCTGAACGGCACCTTGCCGGCCCGACATTCCTGGATCTGACGACCCGACCTCTGGAGCAGCACATGACGCTTTCCCAACACGTCGCGGTAATCACCAGCGATGAACAAGCCCTGATCGTGGCCAGCGACCTGGCCGATGACTTCAAGCGCGACAGCGCCCTGCGCGACCGCGAACGTCGCCTGCCATACCCGGAATTGGAGGCTTTCTCCCGCTCCGGCCTGTGGGGCATCAGCGTGCCCAAGGCCCACGGCGGTGCGGGCGTATCCAACGTCACGCTGGCCAAGGTCATTGCACTGATCGCCCAGGCTGACGGCTCGCTTGGGCAGATCCCGCAAAACCATTTCTATGCGCTGGAGGTGTTGCGGGTAAACGGCAGCGAAGCGCAAAAACAACGCCTGTATGCCGAAGTCCTGGCCGGCCAACGTTTTGGCAATGCGTTGGCGGAGCTCGGAACCAAGACCGCCCACGACCGCACCACGCAATTGCGTCGCGACGGTGAAGGCTACCGGATCAATGGTCGCAAGTTCTACGCCACCGGGGCGATCTATGCGCAGCGCATTCCGACCTCGGTGGTGGATGAGCACGGCGTGCAGCAATTGGCATTCGTCCCGCGCAACAGCAAAGGCCTGACCGTGATCGACGACTGGAGCGGTTTCGGCCAGCGCACCACGGGCAGCGGCTCGGTGGTGTTTGAAGATGTACAGGTCGCCGCCGCAGACGTCGTGCCGTTCCAGAGCGCCTTCGAACGCCCTACACCGGTAGGCCCGCTGGCGCAGATTCTCCATGCGGCCATCGACACCGGCATTGCCCGCGCCGCCTATGAAGACGCCATGCATTTTGTCCGCAACAAAACCCGCCCGTGGATCGACGCCACCAGCGACGTCGCCACCCAGGACCCGCACACCCTCAAGAGCTTCGGCCAACTGAGCATTCGCCTGCATGCCGCCGAAGCCCTGCTGGAACGCGCCGGTGAATTTCTCGACCTGGCCCAGGCCGATACGAACGCCGAAACGGTGGCGGCAGCCTCGATCGCGGTGGCCGAAGCCCGGGCCATCAGCACCGAAATCTCGCTGTCCGCCGGCAGCACGCTGTTCGAACTGGCCGGCAGCCAGGCGACCCTCGCCGAACACGGCCTGGATCGCCACTGGCGCAACGCTCGGGTGCACACCTTGCACGACCCGGTGCGCTGGAAATACCACGCGGTCGGCAATTTCTACCTCAACGATGAAAACCCGCCGCTGCGAGGGACCATCTGATGGCCCACGGCAAAAAGAAGATCCTGCTCAACGCGTTCAATATGAACTGCATCGGGCATATCAATCACGGCCTGTGGACCCACCCCCAGGACACGTCTACCCAATTCAATACGATTGAATACTGGACCGGGCTCGCGCAGTTGCTCGAGCGCGGATTGTTCGACGGGCTGTTCATCGCCGACATCGTCGGGGTCTACGACGTCTATCAGCAATCGGTGGATATCACGCTCAAAGAGTCGATCCAGTCGCCAGTCAACGACCCGTTGCTGCTGGTCTCGGCGATGGCAGCGGTTACGAAGAACCTGGGCTTCGGCCTCACCGCGAACCTCACCTATGAACCGCCCTATCTGTTCGCCCGACGCATGAGCACACTGGACCACCTGACTCGCGGCCGGGTTGGCTGGAACATCGTCACCGGTTACCTGGACAGCGCCGCCAAGGCCATGGGCCTGGCCGCCCAGGTCGAGCACGACCGTCGCTACGACCAGGCCGACGAATACCTGCAGGTGCTTTACAAATTGTGGGAAGGCAGCTGGGAAGACGACGCGGTGATCAATAATCGCCAGCAACGGATCTACGCCCAGCCGGAGAAAGTGCACAAGGTCAGCCACCGGGGTGAGTTCTATCAGGTCGAGGGCTATCACCTCTGCGAACCGTCCCCGCAACGCACACCGGTGCTGTTCCAGGCCGGCAGTTCCGAGCGCGGCTTGCAGTTCGCCGGGCGCCATGCCGAGTGCGTGTTCATCAGCGGCCAGAACAAAGCCGCGACCAAGGCCCAAGTCGACAAAGTCCGCACCAGCGCCGTCGCGGCTGGGCGACATCCCGAGGACATCAAGGTGTTCATGGGCCTGAACGTGATCGTCGGGCAGACCGAAGCCGCCGCCTGGGCCAAACATGCCGAGTACTTGAGCTATGCCAGCGCCGAGGCCGGCGTCGCGCACTTTTGCGCGTCGACGGGCATCGATTTTTCCGAGTACGCGTTGGACGAACCGATCCAGTACGTCAAGAGCAATGCCATCCAGTCCGCTACCAAGACCCTGCAGAACAACGACTGGACCCGACGCAAACTGCTGGAGCAACACGCCTTGGGCGGTCGCTACATCACCGTGGTCGGTTCGCCCGCGCAGGTGGCCGACGAGCTGGAATCGTGGATCGCCGAGACCGGCCTCGACGGCTTCAACCTGACCCGAATCGTCACGCCCGAGAGCTATGTGGACTTCATTGACCTGGTGATTCCCGAGCTGCAGCGACGCGGCTCGTACAAGACCGAATACGACGACGGCACGCTGCGCGCAAAGCTCTTTCAGGGAGGCGCCCGATTGCCCGAACAACACACCGGCTCCACCTACCGGCACTCTTAATCAATGACTGGAACAACCGACATGACCAAGCACCTCCTGACCCTGCCATTCAAAGCACTGGCCCTGGCCCTCGGCCTGTTCAGCTCAGCTCTCTTTGCGGCTGATGCTCCGTTGAAAATTGGCACCACCGCCGCCTTCGCCATCCCGCTGGAGGCCGCTGTCGAAGAGGCGGGCAAACAAGGCCTGAAGGTCGAACTGGTGGAGTTCAGCGACTGGATCGCACCCAACGTCAGCCTCGCTTCCGGCGACATCGACGTGAATTACTTCCAGCACATCCCTTTCCTGGAAAACGCCAAGGCCGCCGCCGGATTCGATCTGGTGCCGTTCGCGCCGGGGATCATCAACAACGTGGGGCTCTATTCGAAACGCTACAAAAGCTTCGACGAGCTGCCCGAGGGCGCGAGCATTGCCATTGCCAACGACCCGATCAACAGCGGGCGCGGCTTGCAACTGCTGGCCAAGGCCGGGCTGATCCAGCTCAAGCCGGACGTGGGCTACAAGGCCACCGAAGACGACATCATCGCCAACCCCAAGAAGCTCAAGATTCTGCAAGTCGAGGCCGTGCAACTGGTGCGCGCCTATGAAGATGCCGACCTGGTGCAGGGCTATCCGGCCTACATCCGGTTGGCAAACACCTTCGATGCCACGTCCGCCCTGCTGTTCGACGGCCTCGACCACAAGGAATATGTGATCCAGTTCGTGATCCAACCCAAGAACAAAAACGATCCTCGGCTGATCAAGTTCGTCGACATCTACCAGCACTCCCCCGCCGTGCGCGCGGCCCTGGACAAGGCCCACGGCAAGCTCTATCAAGCCGGTTGGGAAAGCTGATCATGAACGCCGTCAACGCTCTGCTCAAACAGCAAACACCCAAGCCGCGCACTGCCGAGCACACTGAACTGCACCCGCAGCTCAATCGCGCCCACGTGCGTTTCATCGGCCTGGGCAAGACTTACACGGGTGCCCAGGGACCGGTCGATGCGCTGCAGGGCATCGACCTGGCGATCCAGCACGGCGAGGTGTTCGGGATCATCGGCCGCAGCGGCGCTGGCAAGTCATCGTTGATCCGCACCATCAACCGGCTCGAACAACCCACCAGCGGGCGCGTGCTGATCGATCAGGTGGACATTGGCGAGTTCGATGAGGATCGCCTGGTGGCGCTGCGCCGACGCATCGGCATGATCTTCCAGCACTTCAACCTGATGTCGGCCAAGACGGTGTGGCAGAACGTGGAGCTGCCGCTGAAAGTGGCCGGCGTGCCCAAGGAACAACGGCAACAAAAAGTCCGCGAGCTGCTCGAACTGGTGGGATTGCAGGGCAAGCACGGGGCTTATCCGGCGCAGCTCTCGGGCGGGCAGAAGCAGCGAGTCGGGATCGCCCGGGCGCTGGTCCACGATCCAGAGATCCTTCTGTGTGACGAGGCCACTTCGGCGCTGGATCCGGAGACGACTCAATCGATCCTCGGCTTGCTGCGCCAGATCAACCAGCGGCTGGGCCTGACGATTGTTCTGATTACCCATGAAATGGCGGTGATCCGGGAAGTCTGCGACCGAGTGGTGGTGCTCGAACAGGGGCGAATCGTCGAGCAAGGGCCGGTTTGGGAAGTCTTCGGCACCCCGCAGCACGACGTCAGCCGGACGCTGCTGGCGCCGCTGCAGCACGCGCTGCCTGAGGAGTTGCAGAACCGCTTGCAGCCACAACCGGCGTCGGCGGTTGCCGCCACGGTGCTGCGCCTGCAATTCACCGGGACAAGCCGTGATGAACCGGACCTCGCGGCGTTGTTCAATGCCCTCGGCGGACGGGTGCGGCTGCTGCATGGCGGCATTGAACGGATCCAGGGCCATGGGCTCGGGCAATTATTGCTGGCGGTGAGCGGCTCCTCATGGGGCGCGGAAGAACTGCGCCAACGGGCAGGCGCCTGGGCGCAACACGTGGAGGTGCTGGGATATGTGGCTTGATCGGTTATTGCAGGGTTTTATCGACACGTTCCTGATGGTCGGTGTGTCGTCGTTGATCGCTTTGCTGGCGGGCATTCCGTTGGCGGTGATCCTGGTCACCAGTGGCAAGGGCGGAATCTATGAAGCGCCCGCCGTGAACAGAGCCCTGGGCGCGTTCGTGAACCTGTTTCGCTCGATACCTTTCCTGATCCTGATGGTGGCACTGATTCCGTTCACCCGGTTGATCGTCGGCACCACCTACGGCGTGTGGGCCGCAGTGGTGCCACTGACCATTGCCGCCACGCCGTTCTTCGCCCGGATCGCCGAAGTCAGTCTGCGGGAGGTCGACCATGGCCTGATCGAAGCCGCGCAGGCCATGGGCTGCCGGCGCTGGCACATCGTCTGGCACGTGCTGCTGCCCGAAGCGCTGCCAGGTATCGTTGGCGGTTTTACCATCACGCTGGTGACCATGATCAACTCATCCGCCATGGCCGGGGCAATCGGCGCCGGAGGGCTGGGCGATATTGCCTACCGTTACGGCTACCAGCGTTTCGACAGCCAGGTGATGCTCACGGTGATCGTGTTGTTGGTAGCGCTGGTGGCGGTGATCCAGTTGGGTGGCGACCGTTTGGCGCAAGGCCTGAACAAACGCTGAAACGCGGCATCACGGGAGCGAGCCTGCATGCCGGTGCCGATTAAGCCGCAAGCCTGCTTGCGGTATAGTCGACCAACGCTCCCCACCCAAGCCGTGATCATGAAACACACACCCGACGACCTGCGCACCATCACCGCCACGACCCTGGGTCACTACAACGAGGTGGCAGAAGATTTTCGCCAAGGCACACGCGACCACGATGTCAGCCAGAACATCGACGCCTTGCTGAGACATATCCAAGGCCAGGCGCCGTTTCATATCCTGGACTTCGGCTGCGGTCCGGGACGGGATCTGCGCACGTTCACCGCCATGGGTCATGTTGCGGTCGGCCTCGACGGCTCAGAAGAATTTGCCCGGATGGCGCGCCAGGACAGCGGATGTGATGTGTGGCGCCAGGACTTCTTGCAGCTCGACCTGCCAGCCGAACGCTTTGACGGGATTTTCGCCAACGCGGTGCTGTTTCATGTTCCCGTCCAGGAACTGCCTCGGGTGCTCAAGCAATTGCACGCCACGCTCAAACCCGGCGGCGTGTTGTTCAGCTCAAATCCTCGGGGCGAAAACCAGGAAGGCTGGAACGGCCAGCGCTTCGGGGCGTATCACGATCTCGACGCCTGGCGGGCGTTGCTCACCGAGGCGGGTTTCGTCGAGCTGGAGCACTACTACCGGCCGGCGGGGCTGCCGCGAGAGCAGCAGCCTTGGCTGGCGAGTGTGTGGCGTAGAGCTTGAGAACTACCCCCGCAAGGGAAAGCGCTCAAACCAAATCACTCCGGCTTGACCAGCCACTTCTGCGACAACTGTTCCAGCCGCCCGTCACCCTTGATTCGACTCAGGGCATTGTCCAGGCTGGCCTTGAATGCCGGGTTGCCCTTCTGGAACGGAATCACCAGGCTGGGCGGCGGGCCCTGCTTTTCCTCCGGCTGGAATGACTGGACCAGGACCAGCGGACGTTGCGGCTCATCCTTGCTGGCCAGCAACTGTGCATCCGGCTGGCTGTAAGTCGCGCTGGTGTCGAAACGTTCCGCCAGTTCCGGGGTCATTGCTATGTGGTTGATGGCGACGTCGTACTTGCCGCTTTCCACACCGGCCAGCAGATCCGCGGCATCGGTGACGACAAAATCGGGCCGTACATCGAGTTCACTGGCAAGCATTTCACCCAGTTCCACTTCGAAACCGGTGAGCTTGCCGTCCTCCTTGAAGTTGAAAGGAGCCGTGTTGGCCTCGAGGGCGATCCGCAATTCGCCACGGTCGTTGATGTCGTCGATCAGTTCCGCATGGGCCAGAGGGCTCAACAGGGGTAGCAGGCAGATCAGGCCAGGCAGAAAACGCATGGTCACTCCTTTGTATTTATACAAGCGACGCTCGTTTCAGGCTCGCTTTGCTATGGTTGTTGCAGGCTTCGACAACGATTGGTCATGAAGTTGTCATGACCAGGCGGATTTCATGGAAAAACTGGAGAAAAAAATGAAAAGCTTTATGTCTCGTGCCGCGTTGGCCGGTCTGTTATTGGGCGCTTCGATGCTGGCAAGCGCCGCTACCCCGGCGCCCAAAGGTGCAGAAGTGTTCATCGTTTCCCCGGAAGACGGCGCCACCGTCAGCCAGGAATTCAAGGTCAAGTTCGGCGTCAAGAACATCGCCCTGGCCCCGGCGGGCGATGTGACCAAGAACACTGGCCACCATCATTTGCTGATCGATGTCGACGACCTGCCAGAGGAAGGCGCACCGATCCCGACCGACGCCAACCACATGCATTTCGGCAAGGCGCAGACCGAAGCCACTATCAAGCTGGCTCCAGGCAAGCACACCTTGCAATTGATCCTGGGCGACAGCGGCCACATGCCGTTCGACCCGTCGATTGTCTCCGAAAAGATCACTGTGACCGTGAAGTAACGGTCCCGGTAAAAAAACGGGAGCCCTTTTCGGGGCTCCCGTTTTTTTTCGCAAGCCAAACCTCGACTTGCAGTCAGCTTTCCTAGAACAGCACGCGGCAACGAATGGTGCCGTTGATGTGCTGCAGCTTCTCTTGCGCCAAGTCTGAGTATTCGGCATCGACGTCGATCACGACGTAGCCGACTTTCTCGTTGGTCTGCAGGAACTGACCGGAAATGTTGATGCCGTTTTCCGCGAAGACCTTGTTGATCTCGCTCATCACACCCGGGATGTTCTCGTGGATGTGCAGCAGGCGATGCTTGCCAGGGTGGGCCGGCAGGGCCACTTCCGGGAAGTTCACCGACGATACCGAGGTACCGTTGTCGCTGTACTTGACCAGTTTTTCCGCCACTTCCAGGCCGATGTTGGCTTGGGCTTCAGCGGTGGAACCGCCGATGTGCGGGGTCAGGATCACGTTGTCCAGGCCACGCAGCGGGCTTTCGAAGATGTCGTCGTTGGAGCGCGGCTCCACCGGGAACACGTCGATGGCAGCGCCGATCAGGTGCTTGTCCTTGATCGCTTCGGCCAAGGCGTCGAGCTTGACCACCGTACCGCGCGCGGCGTTGATCAGGATCCCGCCTTTCTTGATGGCACGGATTTCCTTCTCGCCGATCATCCACTGGGTGGCGGCGGTTTCCGGCACATGCAGGGTGACGATGTCGGACATGCCCAGCAACTCGTGCAGGTTGTTCACCTGGGTCGCGTTGCCCAGCGGCAGCTTGGTCACGGTGTCATAGAAGAACACCTGCATGCCCAAGCCTTCAGCCAACACGGACAGTTGCGTGCCGATCGAGCCATAGCCGACGATACCCAGCTTCTTGCCACGGATTTCAAAGGAATTGGCCGCGCTCTTGATCCAGCCGCCACGGTGGCAGGAAGCGTTTTTCTCAGGGATGCCGCGCAGCAGCAGGATCGCTTCGGCCAGCACCAGTTCGGCAACGGAGCGGGTGTTGGAGTACGGCGCGTTGAACACCGCGATACCACGCTCACGGGCTGCGTTGAGGTCGACCTGGTTGGTGCCGATGCAGAAGCAGCCGACCGCGACCAGTTTCTTGGCGTGGTCGAAGATCTCTTCGGTCAATTGGGTACGGGAGCGAATGCCGATGAAGTGAGCATCGGCGATCTTTTCCTTGAGCTGGGCTTCCGGCAGAGAACTGGTGATGTACTCGATGCTGGTGTAGCCCGCCGACTTGAGGACGTCGACAGCCGATTGGTGGACGCCTTCGAGAAGAAGGAACTTGATCTTGCTCTTATCGAGAGAAGTCTTGCTCATCTGCGTAAACCTGTGTCCCGGAGAAAATGGCAGGGAATCGGGCAGCATAGGCTGGCCCGACCGGCATGACAGCCGTCGCCGCAGAACAGCCGTTGGGCACTACGCTGCGGGGTCGGTATGCTAGCATATGCCCCCCGCAAACACCCATTCCTGCGACGTGAAGCGTTCTCAGGATGACCATGAATTGTTCGAGAGTTCTGTCGATGACCAATCCTGCCGTGATAGATGAGCTGAAGACCCTGGTTGAGCCTGGCAAGGTCTTGACCGACGCCGACTCGCTGAATGCCTACGGCAAGGATTGGACCAAGCATTACGCACCCGCACCGACCGCCATTGTCTTTCCCAAGACCACCGAGCAGGTCCAGGCCATCGTGCGCTGGGCCAATACGCACAAGGTCGCGCTGGTCCCCTCGGGGGGGCGTACAGGGCTTTCCGCCGCAGCCGTGGCGGCGAACGGTGAAGTCGTGGTGTCTTTCGACTACATGAACCAGATTCTCGACGTGAACCTGACTGACCGCACTGCCGTGTGCCAGCCGGGCGTGATCACCGAGCAATTGCAGAACAAGGCCGAGGAACACGGCCTGTACTACCCGGTCGACTTCGCTTCGGCGGGCTCCAGCCAGATTGGCGGCAATATCGGCACCAATGCCGGCGGGATAAAGGTCATTCGCTACGGCATGACCCGTAACTGGGTCGCGGGCATGAAGGTCGTCACCGGCAAGGGCGACCTGCTGGAACTGAACAAGGATTTGATCAAGAACGCCACCGGCTACGACTTGCGGCAGCTGTTCATCGGCGCCGAGGGCACGCTGGGCTTCGTCGTCGAAGCCACCATGCGCCTGGACCGGGCTCCGAAAAACCTCACTGCCATGGTTCTCGGGACGCCGGACTTCGACTCGATCATGCCCGTGCTGCATGCCTTCCAGGGCAAGCTCGATCTCACCGCGTTCGAATTTTTCTCCGACAAAGCCCTGGCCAAGGTGCTCGGTCGTGGCGACGTGCCCGCGCCGTTCGAAACCGACTGCCCGTTCTATGCCCTGCTGGAATTCGAAGCGACCACCGAAGAAGTCGCCAACCATGCGCTGGAAACCTTCGAACACTGCGTCGAGCAGGGTTGGGTGCTGGACGGCGTGATGAGCCAGAGCGAAACCCAATTGCAGAACCTGTGGAAACTGCGCGAGTACATCTCCGAAACCATCTCCCACTGGACGCCGTACAAGAACGACATCTCGGTCACGGTTTCCAAGGTCCCTGGCTTCCTGCGGGAAATCGACGCGATCGTCGGCGAACATTACCCGGATTTCGAAATCGTCTGGTTCGGCCACATCGGCGACGGCAACCTGCACCTGAACATCCTCAAGCCGGAAAACCTGAGCAAGGACGAGTTCTTCGCCAAGTGCGCGACCGTGAACAAATGGGTCTTCGAAACCGTGGAGAAGTACAACGGCTCGATCTCCGCCGAACATGGCGTGGGCATGACCAAGCGCGACTATCTGACGTACAGTCGTTCTGCGGTTGAAATCGACTACATGAAAGCGGTAAAGGCCGTGTTCGACCCTAACGGCATCATGAATCCGGGCAAGATTTTCGCGATTTGACCCATAAACACCTGATGACAATTCGAAAAGGCAGGAGTCGGTAATGAGCTATCAGCACCAGTATCTCGACGGTACGCGTATTCATTTCCCGCTGGGCAAGGTGGTGTGCATCGGCCGCAACTATGCCGAACACGCCAAGGAATTGGACAACCCGGTGCCCACCGAGCCCTTGCTGTTCATCAAGCCAGGCAGTTGCGTGGTGCCACTGGAAGGTGGTTTCAAGATCCCGACCGATCGCGGCTCGGTGCACTACGAGGCGGAAATCGCCGTGCTGATCGGCAAACCGCTGTCCACCAAACCCAGCGTCGAAGAAGTGCTGGACGCTATCTCAGGCTTCGCCCCGGCCTTGGACCTGACCTTGCGCGACAAGCAGGCCGAGCTCAAGGGCAAAGGCCTGCCGTGGGAAGTCGCCAAGTCCTTCGACGGCGCGGCAGTGATCGCCCCCTTTGTCTCGAAGGACGCGTTTGCTGACCTGACCGACATCCCCGTGCGTTTGACCATCAACGGTGAAGTACGCCAGGACGGCAACAGCAGCCTGATGCTCAACCCTATCGTGCCGATGATTCAATACATGGCGGGCTGCTTCTCGCTGCAGGCCGGCGACGTGATTCTCACCGGTACTCCGGCGGGCGTCGGACCACTGAACGTGGGCGATGAGCTGGTGCTGGAGTTGCCTGGCGCGAGCCGTTTCGAGAGCAGCGTTCGTTAATCGCAACGATCGTTCCCGCGCTCCGTGTCCAATAGCAGGACGCGGAGCGCTCGTTGACGCATTCCTATGCAGAACACGGGAACATCGGTGCCGTAGCGTTTACCGTTTTTTCACATGCCATCCGGATAATTCCGGGGAATGCGGCATCTGAGCCCAGCCATTCCCCAAGCACGAATTATCTG
>NZ_JABWQX020000009.1 GCF_014268655.2 Pseudomonas marvdashtae | reverse complement strand
AGGGTCACGACGAGCAACTGATCTCCAAGTGCTTGCCCCATTCCGGAGGGCGCTCGGCGTAGCTGCCCATGCCCGGTTGTTCTTCGAACGGCTTGCTCAGTACGGTGTGCAGGCGGCGGACTTCTTCGTAGTCGCCGGACTCGGCGGCGTCGATGGCTTTCTGGGCCAGGTAGTTGCGCAGCACGTACAGCGGGTTGACGGCATGCATGCGGGCGCGGCGCTGGTCTTGATCAATGGGGCCTTCGCGATTGACCCGGGCGATGTAGCGTTCGCCCCAGGCGTCGAAACCCTTGAGGTCGACAAAGTCATCGCGCAGGGTGGCGACGGCTTGCTCGGGAGATTGCTCGCCCAGTCGACGGAAGAACAGACTGTAGTCGACGCCGCTGTTTTGCATCAATTGCAGCAGGCGTTCCACCAACTTCTGGTCATCTTCTTCGGCCTGGGTCAGGCCGAGTCGGCGGCGCATCAGGTCCAGGTAGTGGGCCTGGTACAACGGCAAGTACAAACCGAGCGTTTCGCGCAGGGCGTCGACGCTGATGAACGGCGTCAGCGCCTGGGCCAGGGCGCTGAGGTTCCACTGGCCGATGGGCACCTGGTTGCTGAACGAGTAGCGGCCCTGGTCATCGGAGTGGTTACAGATGAAGTTCGCATCGAAGTCGTCGAGGAAGGCGAACGGCCCGAAGTCGAACGTGATGCCCAGGATCGACATGTTATCGGTGTTCATCACCCCGTGACAAAAGCCGTAGGCCTGCCACTTGGCAATCAGCTCGGCATTGCGCTCGACGATCTCGCGGTACATCGCCAGGTACGGTTCCGGCTGCTCGCGGCATTCGGGAAAATGCAGGTTCAGCACATGCTCGGCCAGCGTCGCGTGTAGCTCGGGCTTCTTGGTGTAGTAGAAATATTCGAGATGACCGAAGCGCACATGGCTCGGCGCCAGGCGCAGCACCATGGCGGCGCGCTCCTGCTTTTCGCGCCACACCGGAGTGTCCGAACCGATCACGCACAAGGCACGAGTCGTGGGGATGCCCAAGGCATGCAGCGCTTCGGAGGCGAGGAATTCGCGGATCGAGGAGCGCAGCACCGCTCGCCCATCGCCCATTCGCGAAAACGGTGTCTGCCCGGCGCCCTTGAGGTGCAGGTCCCAGTGCTCACCGGCCTCGTTGTACACCTCTCCCAGCAGCAGCCCTCGGCCATCGCCCAGTTGCGGGTTGTAATGGCCAAACTGGTGCCCGGAATACACCATCGCCCGAGGCTCGGTTTCGGCCCACAGCTTGTGGCCGCCAAAAATCTCGGCGAATAACGGTGCCTCGGCTTCGGCCGGATCCAGGTCCAGCAGCGCCATGGCGGCCGGGCTGGCAACCACCAAGCGCGGATTGTCGATAGGCTCGGGCAGCACGTGGGCCGAGAAACCGTCGCCCAGGCGGGCAAAACGGTTATCGAAGGTCAGCGTTTCCAGCGTTTTCATGGCTGTCTCCGGCGGGTTGCCCGCAGGCACCGCGCGATCAGTCGAGAGTCTGTTGCGGTGGCTCCGGAACGGGCTTGATGCTGGCTACCGCCGAGGGCACAGGGCCGAGGGTCTTGTTGTCGGGTTCGGCGGGCACCAATTTGTATTCCTGGCCTTGCAGATTTTTCAGATAGATCTCCATCTGACGGAACGAGATGTTGATATGTTCCTTTTTGAATTCGCGGTTGATGAAACGGTTGATTTCATCGAGTACCGGGTTGCGGTCACCCAGGTCGCGAACGTGCATGCGCAGTTCATGATCGAGGGTGCTTTCGCCGAAATTCAGGAAGTACACGATAGGCTCCGGTTCCTTCAGGACACGCGGATTGTCGCGGGCAGCCTTGAGCAGCAGCTCGCGCACCCGATCGAGGTCCGAGCCGTAGTCCACGCCCAACTTCAACGTCACGCGGGTCACGGTGTCGGTCAGCGACCAGTTGATCAATTGCCCGGTAATGAAGGTCTTGTTGGGGACGATGATGTCCTTGCGATCGAAGTCGGTGATGGTGGTCGCGCGAATGCGGATCTTGCTGACCGTGCCCGACAGGTTGCCGATGGTGATGGTGTCGCCGATCCGCACCGGGCGTTCGAAGAGGATCATGATCCCCGAGATGAAGTTGGCGAAAATCTCCTGCATGCCGAAGCCCAGGCCCACCGAGAGCGCGGCCACCAGCCATTGCAGTTTGTCCCAACTCACGCCCAGGGTGGACAGCGTGGTGACGAAGCCGACGCCGGCGATGACATAGGACAGCAGCGTGGTGGTGGCATAGGCGCTGCCCTGGGCCAGGTTCAGCTTCGACAGCACGAACACTTCCAGCAGGCCCGGCAGGTTGCGCGCCAGGGCGAAGGTGATGCCGATGATGATCAGCGCGCCGAGCATGTCGCCGATGCTGATGGGCACCATGCTCATGTTGACGCCAGTGCCGCTGGTGTATTCGTAGAGGGTGATGTTGTCCAGGTAGGAGAACACGCTGATCAGGTCCGACCAGACCCAGTACAGCGCGGCCATGAAGCCGCCCAGCAGGGCGAGGCGGATCAGGCGCAGGGACTGTTCGTTGACCTTCTCGATGTCCAGGGTCGGTTCTTCCACCACCGCTTCGCCGTCGCCGGCTTCCTTGGCCGCCTGGCGCTTGGCCAGGGCACGCTGGTAGGCCAGGCGCCGCGCAGCGACCGACAGGCCGCGCACGAAGGTGGCTTCGATGACCAGCCAGAACATCAGCAAATAGAGCGTGTTGATCAAGCGGTCGCTGAGCTTCAGCGCGGTGTAGTAGTACCCGAAGCATACGGCGACAAACAGTGCGATCGGCAGCGCGGTGAACAGCACGCCGACGGCCTTGCGAAACAGCGAGGTGTTCTTGTGCGTAGGGCTGCTGAGCAGCAACCGGCTGAGCAACCAGGCCATCGAGGCGTAGCAGGTCAGTACCACCGGCATGCCCAGCACGTCATCGGCCAGGGCCGACGGTTGCAACTCCGCCACGGCCACCACTGCGACCAAGGCCAGCACCACCAGCCCAAGTCGACGGATCCAGCCCTGGAGGAATTCCACCTGGGGTTTTTCCCAGCGGAAGTGCAGCTCGGCCACGCCGCCTGGGGAGAGGATTCGATAGGCGGTGTAGAACACCAGCCAGGCTTGCCCGATCTGCAACAGTGCCGCGCCGAGATTGGTGTTCTGGCCGCGGGCGTCAATCTGTAGGGCGTAGCCGCACAGCGCCAGCGCCAGGGCCACCGGCATCGCCAAGAGGATATTGATCAGGATCGCCTGGGGCGTGTGCCACTGGCTGTCGCGCTTGAAGTGCCCGACATCCTGGTGAACCTTGTTCAAGCGCGCGTAAAGATTCTTGCGGCGCCACAGCAGTGCACCGATCAGCAGCGCCAGCGGCAGGAACAGCAACGGTCGCTGGGTCAGGCCGTCGGCCAGTTCGCTGAGGCTGGAAGCCCAGGGCAGCGAGTCGACCTGTTTCTCCAGGCGGGCCGGCACGCCACGCATCCATTCGAAATCCAGCGGCTTGTTGCTGGGAATCCAGAACATCTGTTCTTCGAGGGTGGACCGCAGGTTCTGGGCCGTGCTGAGCAATTGCTTCTGGTTGAGCTGCAAGGTAATGGATTCGTTGAGCACCGCGCTCAATTCGCGGTTCAGTCGCTCCAGCAGGTCAACGCGAGTAAGGGCCAGTTCCAGCAGGGTCTTGCGCAGTTGCGGCGTGACCTGCTCCGACGGCTGGGACGCCAGCAGGCTATCGACGTAGGCGCTCGGATTGTTCAGCAGCTCGCGTTGCTGGCTGACTTCAAATTGGTAGAGGCGGATGTCGGCGATCTGGTCGGCCAGGTTCTGATCCAGCTTCAAGCGCGGCAGGGTCTGGCGCTGCTTGTAGAGAATCTTGGAGAGCAGCAGGCTGCCCTTGAGCACGCTGATCTGTTCATCCAGGGCCGCATCGGTCTGGGTCACGCTGTCCAGAAGCTGCTTGGTCTGCAGGTTCTGCTGGGTGACCTCGTTGAGGCGGTCGGTGCTCTTGAGCAGGTAATCGGAGAGCTTGAGGTTGGCCGAGCTTTCCGTCGCCAGCAGGCTGCTGCCGCCGGCCTTCTGCGCTTCGATGGACTGCTGGGTCACGGTTTCCTGGGATTGAGCCAGGCGCTTTTGATTGATCAGGTTCTGCAGGTCCTGGATTTCCCGCTCCATGCGATCGATTTTTTCCGACAGCAAGTCGTGCTGGCTGTTGCCCAGGTCTTGCAACTGGCTGTTGCCGGCGAGTTCCTGGCGGCGCAGCGGAATCAGCGCATTCAGGGCCGCCAGTTCGGCGTTCAGCTGGTCGCGCTGCTCGCCGCTCAAGGCTTTGCCGGCATCTCGGCCGGCCTTGAGGATGGTATTGATTTGCTGGATGCGGGTCTGGCTGGCGGAAATTTCAGCCTGGGCCCGCTCCGGACGGGTCTGCGCGGTGATGACCAGGCTGTTGGCATCGGCCAGGGCTTTTTGCAAGTCGCTCTGCTGGGTGGAGCGTTCCGTCAGCATCTGCTCGAGTTGGGGGATCGGCAGGTTGGCGTAGCGTTGCGCCACCGGAACAACGGTGGTGCCCTTGAGTCGCGCCAGCTCACGCTGGTTCTCGATGTTCTGCCGAGGTGCGTTCGCCAATTGCTGCTTGAGCGCCTGCAGCTTCTGCTCGTAGTCGGCCTTGCTGGAGAGTTGCGTCAGGGTGTTCTGCAACACGGCCTGCAAGGCTTTCTGGTCGGCCTCCGGCAGCTTGCGGTCGCCGATCTTTTCCAGGCTGGCCTGCACCGAGGTGCTGGTGGGCGGTTCGGCGGCTTGCACCGTGCAGATGGAAAGACTCAGGCCGAGCAGGGCGATGGCAAAAAAGGAGCGCAGGGTAGGCATAGAGACCGGTCAAGCAAGTGAGAGTGGGAGCAGTTTAGAGGAACAAGCCGGGACCCGGGCGACTTCCTTCGGGGAATCTGACGCCCACTTTACCGATCTTGTTCCCATCCATGGCCGCGACGGTCCACAGCGTGTTGTTCCAGTCCACCTGGTCGCCGACTACTGGCGCTCCGCCAACTTTCTGGGCAATGAAGCGGCCCAGGGTCATGTCTGGATCGATGCCATCGAGTTGCAGCCCGTACAGCGCCGCAACCGCGGCCAGCTGGGCGTCTCCTTCGAGTACGAAGTCTCCAAAAAAGCGCAGGTCCAAGCCCCGTTGCGGCGCTTGGCTGAAGAGTTTTCCGAGGGCCGGCAAATCGTGTTCATGGCCGATTACGCACAGCAAATCATCGACTTCCAGCACCGTACTACCCGACGGATGGAGCAGCTGCTGGCCACGAAACAGGGCCGCGATACGTGTTCCGTCGGGCATTTTCAGGTCGCGCAGCGGTGAGCCGATGCACCATTTTTCGGCGCCGAGGCGATAGATGAACAGCTCCCACTCGCTGGTGACATGAACTTCCAGCGCCGCCCGCGAAATCGGCAACGGCTCTGGCGGAACGGTCACATGCAGCAGCTTGGCGACCCAAGGCAGGCTCGTGCCTTGCACCAACAGCGACACCAGGACGATAAAGAAGGCCAGGTTGAAATACAGCTGCGCGTGGGGCAAGCCGGCCATCAGCGGGAATACCGCCAGGATGATCGGTACAGCGCCGCGCAGGCCGACCCAGGAAATGAAGGCTTTCTCGCGGCCGTGGAACGCCTTGAACGGCAACAGCCCCACCATGACCGACAGCGGCCGCGCGAACAGAATCATCCACAAGGCCAGGCCGAGGGCGGGCAGGGCGATAGGCAGCAAGTCATGGGGTGTGACCAGCAGGCCCAGCACCAGGAACATGCCGATCTGCGCGAGCCAGGCCATGCCATCGAGCATGTGCAGGATGCCGTGGCGGCTGCGCACCGGACGGTTGCCGATCACCAAGCCGCACAAGTACACAGCGAGGAAGCCGCTGCCGTGCAGGGCGTTGGTCAGGGCGAACACGGCCAGGCCGCCGCTGATGACCAGGATCGGGTAGAGGCCGTTGGCGAGGTTGATGCGATTGACCAGTTGCAACATCAGCCAGCCACCGCCCAGGCCGATCACCGCGCCGATGCCGAACTCGCGCACCAGATGCCCGAGCAGGCTCCAATGCAGGCCGGTTTCACCGCTGGCGAGCATGCCGATCAAGGTGACAGTGAGGAACACCGCCATCGGGTCGTTGCTGCCGGACTCGATTTCCAGGGTGGCGCTGACCCGTTCGTTCAGGCCCTTGCCGCCCAACAGCGAGAACACCGCCGCGGCGTCGGTGGAACCGACGATTGCGCCAATCAGCAGACCCTGGATCAGATTCAGGTCGAACAGCCACGCCGCCGCCATGCCGGTCAGGCCCGTGGTGATCAGCACGCCCACCGTGGCCAGCGACAGCGCCGGCCACAAGGCCACCCGGAAGCTTGAAACCCGCGTGCGCAAGCCACCGTCGAGGAGGATGACGGCCAATGCGAGGTTGCCGACCAGATAAGCCGTGGCGTAGTTGTCGAACAGGATACCGGCGCCGTCGACACCGGCCACCATGCCCACGGCCAGGATGATCACCAGAATGGGGATGCCCAGGCGGGACGACAGGGAACTGACCAGAATGCTCGCACTCACCAGCAACGCGCCGATCAAGAACAGGCTGTTGATGGTCGTCGCGGTCAAAGGCAGTACTCCGGAAATCTTGAGGGACAGGCACAAACTGACCATGCAGTCTGCGTGCCAGCGATTCTAACCTGTTGAAATGTGATGCTGTCAAAAAAGGTTGGGGATCGGGATTCTGGGCGCAGCCCTTGTGGCGAGGGAGCTTGCTCCCGCTCGGCTGCGAAGCAGTCGTCGCTTTTAAGGTTTTGGGGCCGCTTCGCAACCCAGCGGGAGCAAGCTCCCTCGCCACAACAGCATTGGTCGCTCACGGGCTGTGAGCGATCAATAGGTTTGCGGTTAAAGGCTGAACCGCCCAACCATGCTGTTCAAGTCCACCGCCAAACGCGACAGCTCTGCACTCGCGGCACTGGTCTGGTTGGCGCCGGTGGCCGATTGCACCGACAGGTCGCGGATGTTCACCAGGTTGCGGTCCACTTCACGGGCCACTTGGGCCTGTTCTTCGGCGGCGCTGGCGATCACCAGGTTGCGTTCGTTGATTTCGACGATGGCCGTGTTGATCGTGTCCAGGGACATGCCTGCCCCGCGGGCGATGTTCAGCGTCGACTCGGCGCGCTCGGTGCTGTTGCGCATCGAGTCCACGGCGTGTTCGGTGCCGCTCTGGATGCTGCCGATCATGCGTTCGATCTCGCTGGTCGACTGCTGGGTGCGATGGGCGAGGGCGCGGACTTCGTCGGCGACCACCGCAAAACCACGACCTGCTTCACCCGCACGGGCCGCTTCGATGGCGGCGTTAAGGGCCAGCAAATTGGTTTGGTCGGCCAGGCCGCGGATGACATCGAGCACCTTGCCGATATCGCGGGACTCGTTAGCCAGGTTACCAATCAACGTAGCGGTGCTCTGTACATCGGCGCTCATGCGTTCGATGGCGCCGACCGTTTCTTGTACCAAGTCCCGGCCATCGCCCGCCGACGTGGTGGCATGTTTCGAGGCTTCGGAGGTGCTGACCGCGTTGCGCGCGACTTCTTCCACGGCGCTGGTCATCTCGTTGACTGCGGTGGCAGCCTGCTCGATTTCGTTGTTCTGCTGGGTCAGGCCTCGGGCGCTTTCGTCGGTGACGCTGTTGAGCTCTTCGGCGGCGGAGGCCAGTTGCGTGGCCGAGCCGGAGATCCGCTGCAGGGTGTCGCGCAATTTGTCCTGCATGGTCGCCATGGCGCGCAGCAGACGGCCGGCTTCGTCGCTGCCGTCAACGGTGATCGGCCGGGTCAGGTTGCCCTTGGCGATTTCCTCGGCGGCATCCAGGGCGTTGGCGATCGGCTTGGTGATGCTGTTGGTCAGCAGCCAGGCGAACAGCAGGGTCAGGCCGGTGGCGATGGCCAGCAGCGTGACGACCCAGGTGAACGCTGTTGAGTACTGGTGTGCCGCGTCCTGGTTGAGCGTCTCGGCTTGCCGGTTGTTGATCTCGGTAAGACGGGTGATCGCCGCGTTGACGGCGTCGGAGTTGCTCAGCAACTCGGTGTTGAGCAGCGCTTGCAGCTGGTCGAGCTGATTATTGCGCGAAAGGGTTTTCATCCGCTCTTCAAGCTGGCGGTACTGGTTCAGCAGCTGTACGTACTGGTCGTAGGCGGCTCGTTCGTCAGGGGCGCTGATGAGTTTTTCATATTCGGTCTGCGCTTCGCGGATCTGCTGGTTGCGCTGCTCGAACAGCTCGTAGGTTTTTTGCTGGACGTCCGATTCGCGGTTGGTCAGCAGGCGATAGGACAACACACGCAGGCGCAGGGCGAGCTGGGTGAACTCGTCCAGGGCCTTGATGCTGGGTACGCTGTTCTGGGCGATGGTTTCGCCCGACTCGCGGATCTTGCTCATCTGGCTCAAGGCAAAGACGCCCAGGGCCAGCATCAGGGCGCCGATCATGGCAAACCCCAGGAACGCCCGCGGCGCGATGTTCATATTACGTAGGGACATGGAAGTTACCGTGAAGAAGCGCGTCCGTGCGGGGCTGTGACTGGTTTCACTGACTTATCGGTCTGGCCTGTCAAGTCTTGAGGGCACTGCGTGCTTTTGTCGCACTCCGTGGCCGGTGGTGCGACGAAGGGTCGGAACCAGATGCTGTGTTCACAGTCTTTACAGCTCGCGAGCGGAGCACTGCCGCCCTCTGAGTCGTGGCGCCGACGGTGACTTTTCTTTATCGTACGCGCCCCTTGAAAAAGCCTGGAAATCAATATGTTGGAAGCATCCCTCAGTCAGCTGGAGCAATTGGTCAACGACCTGGTGCAACAGAACCGCGACCTCACCAGCCTGAACGAAACACTGAGCGCTGAACTGGCCAAGGCCAAGGATGAAAACGAAAGCCTGCAGCTGAACCTCATGGAGCAGGAAGAATTGCATGGCGCTACCACCGCGCGTATCAAGGCCCTGGTCGAGCGCGCCAGCAACGCAACGGCCAGCGCATGAAACACGGGGTCGACGGGGTAACAGTCGTCTCGATTCTCGGGGAGGATTATTCGATCAAGGCACCGGCCGGGCAGGAGCAGGCCTTGCTGGACGCCGCTTCGATGCTCAAGTCCGCCCTGGCTGATACCAAGCGCAAATATCCGACGCTGATCGGTGACCGCCTGCTGGTGCTGGCGGCCATGAACCTGTGCTCGCAGCAGATCGAAATGCAAAAGCAGCACCGGGCGGAACTCGACCGATGCCAGGAACAGGTCAACGCCACGGTCGAGGTAATTGCCAAGACTATTCAGCAGGCCTGAAGCCCATCGCGAGCTTTCTCGCGATTGGATTTCAGCCGCGTTGAATGTCTTGGCTCAGAACCACTCGTCCCGCATCGCCAGGCAGGTATCGTCTCGCGTCTCTAGAATTGCCAGTTCGTGGTGGCAGCCGGGCACTTCCCAAGTCAGGAAGTAACGCGCGGCCTGCAGCTTGCCGTGATAGAAGTCGCTGTCCGCTGCATTGCCCCTGGCAAGTCCTTCCTCGGCACGGATCGCCTGTTCCAGCCAGCGCCAGCCGATCACCATGTGCCCGAAGACCTTCAAGTACAGCGCTGAGTTGGCCAGGCTGCTGTTGACCTTGCCTTGGGCCAGGTCTGTCAGCAGGCCGAGGGTGACCGTTTGCAGGCGCGTAACCAGGGCCTCCAGCGGCTGACGCAAGGACGTCAGCGATTCATATGGCTGGGCACGTTCGGTGGTGTCGGCCACCAGGCGAATCAGTTGTTTGAGCCCGGCACCGCCGTTTTGCGCCAGTTTGCGCCCCAGCAAGTCCAGCGACTGGATACCGTGGGTGCCCTCATGAATCGGGTTCAAGCGGTTGTCGCGGTAATACTGCTCCACCGGATATTCGCGGGTGTAGCCGTGGCCGCCGAGGATCTGGATCGCCAGCTCGTTGGCCTTCAGGCAGAACTCCGATGGCCAGGATTTGACGATCGGCGTCAGCAGGTCCAACAGCTCATGGGCCCTGCGGCGCTCGGCCTCGCTTTCAAGGGTGGTGGTGTCGTCGAACAGCCGCGCCGCGTACAGGCCCAGGTCAAATGAGCCTTCCACGTAGGCTTTTTGAGTCAGCAACATGCGGCGCACGTCGGCGTGCTGGATGATCGCCACGGGCGCGGCGGTCGGGTCCTTGCTGTCGGGTACCCGGCCCTGCGGACGTTCGCGGGCGTATTCGAGGGAGTACAGGTAGCCGGCATAGCCCAGCATCACTGCGCCCATACCCACGCCGATTCGCGCCTCGTTCATCATCTGGAACATATAGCTCAGACCGTGGTGCGGTTTTCCTACGAGATAACCGACACATTCGCCGTTGTCGCCGAAGTTGAGCGCGGTAGACGTGGTGCCGCGCCAACCCATCTTGTGGAATAGTCCGGCCAACAGCACGTCGTTACGCGGGCCGAGGCTGCCGTCGTCGTTGACCAAAAACTTGGGCACGATAAACAGCGAAATGCCTTTCACACCTGGCGGTGCATCCGGCAGTTTCGCCAGCACCATGTGCACGATGTTTTCCGACAACGGATGATCGCCGCCGGAAATAAAGATCTTGTTGCCCTTGAGTCGATAGGTACCGTCGCAAGCCGGCTCCGCGCGCGTACGAATATCCGCCAGTGATGAGCCCGCGTGGGGCTCGGTCAGGGCCATGGTGCCGAAGAATCGGCCGTCGATCATCGGTTGCAGGAAACGGCGTTTTTGCTCTTCGCTGCCGAAGCTCTCGATCAGGTTCGCCGCGCCCATGGTCAGGAACGGATAAGAGGTCGAAGCGGCATTGGCCGATTGAAAATGCGCGAAGCAGGCCTGGGACAGCAATGTCGGCAGTTGCATTCCGCCGGCGTCGAAGCTGCGCGCGGCGTTGAGGAAACCGGCCTCCAAAAAGGCATCCACCGCCAGTTTCACCTCGGGAATCAGGATCGCCTCGCCATTCTCGTAGCGCGGTTCGTTTTCATCATTCTTACGGTTGTGAGGCGCGAAAAATTTCTCGGCGATGCTGCGGGCCGTGCCGATGGCGGCGTCGAAAGTTTCGCGGTTGTGCTCGGCAAACCGTTCGCGCTGGGTCAGGGCTTCGGCATCAAGGACTTCATACAGCTCGAAAGCCAGATTGCGGGAACTGAGCAACGTCTCGGACATGGCGGCCTACCTTTTTTGGAAGTGGGCCGAGTCTAGGTGGGCTGATAAAGGCTGAACAGGATGATTGATGGGGTTGATAAAGCAGTACAAGCCGCAAGCTGAAAGTAAGCGAATTTGCCTACTTGCAGCTTGCAGCTCGAAACTTACAGCTGCCCTTAACCTATCGTCATCAGGCTGGCGTTACCGCCCGCCGCCGCGGTGTTGACGCTCAGGGCGCGTTCGATGACCAGGCGTTCCAAGGCGATATTGGTTTCGCCCTGGGACAAGCCATGTACCCCGACAATGGCGCCGGCGCGCTTGGCCACTTGCTGGCACACCCCACGCAGTTGGTCCGAGTCGCCGTGATGCAGGACCGCGTCGAACAGCACATCGTCCTTGGTCCAGTCGGCTACCCGCTGGATGCGTGCCTGAATGTCCTTCGGCAAGCGTGCGAACACCGCCTTGCTGGTGTCGGTTTCCGGCCACACGGCCGAGCCGCCCACGGCCAGTACGGCCGCCAGTTGCGTCAGCAGATCGCCTTCGACGTCGGCCAGGCACAGCACGTGCTCACGCGGCAGGATGGCGTAGCTGTTGCGTTCGCCGGTCGGGCCGGTCAGCTGGCGGGTAATACCGCTCTGCGACTGGGCCGCGAACTGCACGCACAAGGCGCTCAGTTCGGCGAGTTTCTGACTGTCGGCCCAGGCTTGCAGCGCCGCCAGCGGTTTACCCATGGCGTCGCGCAAACGCAGGTCCGGCGCCGCCAGGGCATCGCCACGCACGAACGATTGCTGAATCGCATCGGTAGGACGTGTCGACAGCAGGCGGTACAGGTACAGCGGACCACCGGCTTTCGGACCGGTGCCCGACAGGCCTTCGCCGCCGAACGGCTGCACGCCGACCACGGCACCGACAATGTTACGGTTCACGTAGACGTTACCGGCATGGACGTTGTCGATGACCTTGGCGATGGTCTCGTCGATACGCGTGTGCACGCCAAGGGTCAGGCCATAGCCGGAGGCGTTGATCTGGTTGATCAACTGGTCCAGCTCCTTGCGCTTGTAGCGCACCACGTGCAGCACCGGGCCGAAGATTTCGCGCTGCAGCTCATCGAAGCTTTCCAGCTCGATCAAGGTCGGCATCACAAAGGTGCCGCGCTTGCACTCGTCACTGTCGGCGATTGCCATCTGGTACACAGTGCGACCTTTGTCACGCATGGCCTGGATGTGTTTCTCGATGCCGGCCTTGGCCTCGGCGTCGATCACCGGGCCGATGTCTACCGACAGGCGTTCAGGGTTGCCGAGGCGAGATTCGGCCATGGCGCCCTTGAGCATTTCGATGACGCGGTCGGCGGAATCTTCCTGCAAGCACAGGACCCGCAGGGCCGAGCAACGCTGGCCGGCGCTGTCGAAGGCCGAGGACACCACGTCGATGACCACTTGTTCGGTCAGCGCCGAGGAGTCGACGATCATTGCGTTCTGGCCACCGGTTTCGGCGATCAGCGGAATCGGTCGGCCCTGGTTGTCCAGGCGTCCGGCGACGTTGCGTTGCAACAGGCGCGCGACCTCGGTGGAACCGGTGAACATCACGCCTTTGACGCGATCGTCACCCACCAGGCGGGCACCGACGGTTTCGCCGCGACCGGGCAGCAGTTGCAGGACGCCTTCCGGAATGCCGGCTTCGAGCAACAGGCGCACTGCCTGGGCAGCCACCAATGGCGTTTGCTCGGCGGGCTTGGCCAGTACCGGGTTGCCAGCGGCGAGTGCGGCCGCGACCTGGCCACTGAAAATCGCCAACGGGAAGTTCCACGGGCTGATGCACACAACCGGGCCGAGTGGGCGGTGGGCGTCGTTGGTGAAATCGTTGCGAGCCTGCACCGCGTAGTAGCGTAGGAAATCCACGGCTTCGCGCACTTCGGCGATGGCATTGGCGAAGGTCTTGCCGGCTTCGCGGGCCAGCAGGCCCATCAGCGGCTGGATCTCGCCTTCCATCAGGTCGGCGGCGCGTTCAAGGATCGCGGCGCGCTCGGCCGGGGGCGTGGCCTGCCAGATCGGTGCGGCGTTGAGTGCGCACTGGATGGCGTTGTCGACATCGGCGACGGTGGCTTCCTGCACATGACCGACCACGTCGCGGTGATCGGCGGGGTTCAAGACCGGCGCGGGGGCTTCTTCGCTGGCGGCGCAACCGAGCATCGGCGCGGCTTTCCAGTCGTTATGGGCGGTGGCCAGCAGGGCGCAGGACAGCGAAGCCAGGCGATGCTCGTTGGCCAAGTCGATGCCGCTGGAGTTGGCGCGCTCGCTGCCATACAGGTCGCGCGGCAACGGAATGCGCGGGTGCGGCAGGCCGAAACCACCTTCCAGCGTCGCCATCTGCTCGATGCTTGCTACCGGGTCGGCCACCAATTCCTGGATGGAAATGGACTGGTCGGCGATGCGGTTGACGAACGAGGTGTTCGCGCCATTCTCCAGCAGGCGACGCACCAGGTAAGCCAGCAATGTTTCGTGGGTGCCGACCGGGGCGTACACGCGGCACGGACGGTTCAGCTTGCCTTCGGAGACTTTGCCTACAACCTGTTCGTACAGCGGTTCGCCCATGCCGTGCAGGCACTGGAATTCGTACTGCCCCGGGTAATAGTTCTGACCGGCAATGTGGTAAATGGCCGACAGGGTATGGGCGTTGTGCGTGGCGAATTGCGGGTAGATGACTTCCGGCACCGACAGCAACTTGCGCGCACAAGCGATGTAGGAAACGTCGGTGTACACCTTGCGGGTATAGACCGGGTAGCCTTCCAGGCCTTCGACTTGGGCGCGCTTGATCTCGCTGTCCCAGTACGCGCCTTTCACCAGGCGGATCATCAGGCGGTGACGGCTGCGACGGGCCAGGTCGATGACGTAGTCGATCACGTACGGGCAACGCTTCTGGTACGCCTGGATCACAAAACCGATGCCGTTCCAGCCGGTCAGCTGCGGTTCGAAGCACAGGCGCTCGAGCAGGTCCAGGGACAGTTCGAGACGGTCGGCCTCTTCGGCGTCGATGTTCAGGCCGATGTCATATTGCTTGGCCAGCAAGGTCAGCGACAGCAGGCGCGGGTACAGCTCTTCCATGACGCGTTCGTACTGGGCGCGGCTGTAACGCGGGTGCAGGGCCGAGAGCTTGATGGAAATACCTGGGCCTTCGTAAATCCCACGGCCATGGGACGCTTTGCCGATGGAGTGGATGGCTTGTTCGTACGAGGCCAGGTACTTCTGGGCGTCATGTTCGGTGAGTGCGGCTTCACCCAGCATGTCGTAGGAATAGCGGAAGCCCTTGGATTCGAACTTGCTGGCGTTGGCCAGGGCTTCAGCGATGGTTTCGCCGGTGACGAACTGCTCGCCCATCAGGCGCATCGCCATGTCGACGCCCTTGCGGATCATCGGCTCGCCGCTCTTGCCGATGATGCGGCTCAGGGACGAAGTCAGGCCGGCTTCATTATGGGTGGCGACCAGTTTGCCAGTCAGCAGCAGGCCCCAAGTGGCAGCGTTGACGAACAGCGATGGGCTGTTGCCCAGGTGCGGGTGCCAGTTGCCGGTGCTGATCTTGTCGCGGATCAGGGCATCGCGGGTGCCTTTGTCCGGGATCCGCAGCAGCGCCTCGGCCAGGCACATCAGCGCCACGCCTTCCTGGGACGACAGGGAAAATTCCTGCAACAGGCCCTGAACAATACCGGCACGGCCGCCGGCACTCTTCTGGTTACGCAGTTTTTCAGCAATCGACGCGGCGAGCTTGTTGGTGGCCTCGGCCATTTCAGCCGGCAGGCGTGCCTGCTCGATCAGCATTGGCACCACTTCCGGTTCCGGGCGGCGGTAAGCGGCGGTAATGGATGCGCGCAAGACCGATTGCGGAAGGATGCTCTCGGCGAATTCCAGGAAGCACTGGTGAGCGTGATCGGCCTGGACCTCGCCAGCGTCGTCGCTGTCGGCGCGGATCGAACCGTTCAGTTCGGTCAGGGTTGCACCACCCTCGAGTTTCTCCAGATAATTGAAGATTGCCTGCTTGATCAGCCAGTGCGGCGTGCGATCAATCGAGGACGCGGCCGCCTTGAGGCGTTCGCGGGTCGGGTCGTCGAGTTTGACCCCAAGGGTGGTGGTAGCCATATTTTTATCCTCATGTTTGCCACGTACCGCGTGGCATCAGCTGGCGGCAAGATTAGCTGCGAGCTGAATGAGGTGCAACCGGGTGCAACCCTTTTTTGTCGGAATATTCCGCAGCTCGTCAGGAAATGAATTCCTGTGTTCGCTTAACTGCACCCCCTTAGTGCTTTGGCTTCTAGCGAATCGCTGTTACTGCACTAAAAGGGAGCAAAAAAGGTCGGTTCGGCGAAAAAACCGACTGGGTGCAACTGATTCGAACGAAACTGGTTGCACCTTATTTGATTTGTTGAATAGCATTCGCGGCCAAGGTGCAACCGGCTCCAAGCCGAGGGGCATCGGCTGATGGCTTTCCTGGGGAAACATCAGTCATAAATTTGCGGGTCTGCAAACCGTCGGTACAACGTCTGCGTTGTCGGCGCTTTCAACTGCCACCGCACCATAAAAACAAAGCCAGGGCGTAACTCATGAGTGTTAGCAACCCCACCCTGATCACCTTCGTGATCTACATCGCAGCCATGGTCCTGATCGGCCTGATGGCTTACCGCTCCACCAATAACCTTTCCGACTACATCCTGGGCGGTCGTAGCTTGGGCAGTGTCGTGACGGCCCTCTCTGCCGGTGCCTCCGACATGAGCGGCTGGTTGTTGATGGGTTTGCCCGGTGCTATCTACATGTCCGGCCTGTCGGAAAGCTGGATCGCCATCGGCCTGATCATCGGTGCCTACCTGAACTGGCTGTTCGTGGCCGGTCGCCTGCGGGTCCAGACCGAGCACAACGGCGATGCGCTGACGCTGCCAGACTATTTCTCCAGCCGTTTTGAAGACACCAGCGGTTTGCTGCGAATCATCTCGGCGGTCGTCATCCTGGTGTTCTTCACCATCTACTGCGCGTCCGGCATCGTCGCCGGTGCCCGCCTGTTCGAAAGCACCTTCGGCATGTCCTACGAGACAGCGCTGTGGGCCGGTGCCGCCGCGACCATCGCCTACACCTTTATCGGCGGTTTCCTGGCCGTGAGCTGGACCGATACCGTACAGGCCACCTTGATGATCTTCGCGTTGATCCTTACGCCGATCATCGTGCTGCTGGCCACCGGCGGTGTCGACACCACGTTCCTGGCCATCGAAGCGAAAGATCCCACTTCGTTCGACATGCTGAAAAACACCACCTTCATCGGGATCATCTCGCTGATGGGCTGGGGCCTGGGCTACTTCGGCCAACCGCACATCCTGGCGCGCTTCATGGCGGCGGATTCGGTCAAGTCGATCGCCAAGGCACGTCGCATCTCCATGGCCTGGATGATCCTGTGCCTGGGCGGCACCGTTGCCGTCGGTTTCTTCGGTATCGCTTACTTCTCGGCCCATCCTGAAGTCGCGGGCCCGGTTACCGAAAACCCTGAGCGCGTGTTCATCGAACTGGCCAAGATCCTGTTCAATCCTTGGGTTGCCGGAGTACTGCTGTCGGCCATCCTGGCCGCTGTGATGAGCACCCTGAGCTGCCAATTGCTGGTGTGCTCGAGCGCCCTGACCGAAGACTTCTACAAGACCTTCCTGCGCAAGAGCGCTTCCCAGCTGGAATTGGTCTGGGTCGGTCGTGCCATGGTGTTGTTGGTGGCATTGGTCGCCATCGCCCTGGCTGCTAACCCGGAAAATCGTGTACTGGGTCTGGTGAGCTACGCCTGGGCCGGTTTCGGTGCCGCATTCGGTCCGGTTGTTCTGATCTCGGTAATCTGGAAGAACATGACCCGCAATGGCGCCCTGGCCGGTATCCTGGTTGGTGCGATCACCGTCGTGGTCTGGAAACACTTCGAACTGCTGGGCCTGTACGAAATCATCCCGGGCTTCATCTTCGCTAGCCTGGCTATCTATTTTGTCAGCAAGATGGGCTCGCCTACCGCCGGTATGCTGCAGCGCTTCGACGCGGCCGAGAAAGATTTCCGCTTGAACCAGTAAGCTTTCGGCGAGGCCTGCACGGCTCGTCCTAGCATCAAAAAACGGCCCGCCTCCCTTGGAGACGGGCCGTTTTTTTTATGGGTGTCCGTCCGAATCGTCGGGCTGGTTGAGGAAGATCAGCACGCCGGAGTCCGCTAATGGCCCACCCCTTGTAGCGGGCTGTCATGGTTGCGATTCATGCGTGCGAATGCTTCCAGCCACCCACGACGCAAAATTTGTCTGTAAGAAAGTACAGCGCGCCCCGAAGTTTTTGGCTTATCAGATGTAAGGCAAATCTGTTTTTCACAACGTCCGATCCAGACTCCGAATAGCTGATGCAGAATCGCCCGTCTTCATTCAGCAGAGGCACATCGGATGTTCGCGCCTGCCAACCAACCACGTTTCACGCTGACGTTCGACAGCGGGCCAAATGAGCTCAGGGTGCTTGAGTTCAAGGGCAAGGAAGCTATCAGCCAGCCCTACTGCTTTGACCTGGAGCTGGTCAGTGAGCGGCCCGACCTGGCGCTTGAAGATCTACTGCATCGCCAGGCGTACCTGAGTTTCGATGATCGAGGTGGTGGAATACACGGCCAGGTCTACAGCGTGGCCCAAGGCGATTCGGGCAAGCGCCTGTCCCGCTACCAGATCAGCCTGGTGCCGCGCCTGGCGTACTTGCGCCATCGCATCAACCGGCGGGTTTTCCAACACCTGAGCGTGCCGGATATCGTCGCCAGTATCTTGAAGGACCACGGCATCTTCGCCGACGCCTACCAGTTCAGCCTTGGCGGGCAATACCCCGAACGTGAATATTGTGTGCAGTACGGTGAAAGCGATCTGGCCTTTATCGAGCGGATTTGCGCTGAGGTCGGCATTCACTATCACTTCCAGCACAGCCTTGGCGGCCACCTGCTGGTGTTCGGCGACGACCAGACGATGTTTCCTCGCTTGCCTGAATCGACGCTGTACCTGCCGGGCAGCGGCATGGCTGCCGGCGAGCCGGCGATCAAGCGCCTGGCGGTGCGTCTGCAGACCCGCACCACGGCCGTGACACTGCACGATTATGACTTTCGCAAGCCCGGCCTCCAGCTTCAGGCTGGCCTCGACAACCAGCGATTACCGTCGCTTGAGAGTTATCACTACCCGGGTCAGTTTATCGATCGTGAGGATGGCAAGCTCTTGGCCCGGCGCACCCTCGAACGCCATGGCGCCGACCATCGCGTGGCCCAGGGCAGCGGTGACGACAGTGCCTTTGCCAGCGGGCATTTCATGCGCATCAAGGAGCACCCACGGGCGCCATGGAATGACCTTTGGTTGCTGACGCAAATCGACCACCATGGCCGCCAGCCGCAAGTGCTTGAAGAAACCGCCTCGATTGGCCCGGAAGAGTTCCAAGGCTACCGTAATACCTTTCTCGCAACGCCGTGGGATGTGTTCTTTCGTCCGCCCTTGCAGCACAAGAAGCCGACCGTTAACGGCTATCAGCCTGCCGTGGTGACGGGGCCGCAGGGCAGTGAGATCCATTGCGATGAGTTTGGGCGGGTCAAGGTGCAATTGGTCTGGGACCGCGACGGTGAGCGTGATGAACAGTCCAGTTGCTGGCTGCGCGTGGCCACCGGTTGGGCTCATGGTCATTACGGCAGCGTGATGATTCCTCGGGTCGGCATGGAAGTCCTGGTGGGATTCATGGAGGGCGACGTCGACAAGCCGTTGGTGGTTGGCTGTCTGCCGAACGGTGCCAACCCGGTGCCGCTCGACCTGCCGGCGGACAAGACCCGCAGCATCCTGCGCAGCCAGAGCAGCCCGGGTGGTGGCGGCTACAACGAGTTGCGCATCGAGGACCGCAAGGGCGCCGAGGAAATCTACCTGCGGGCGCAGCGCAACTGGACCCAGCACGTACTGCATGACCAGCGCGTGCAGGTCGACCACCAGCGCAGCATCGTCGTCACCGGTCTGGCGCGGCATGAGCTCAAGGCTGACGAGCAGCGCATCACTCAGGGGCGGCGCCAGGTTGAAATCCGACAGGACGATCATTTGCTGGTCGCGGGCGACCGGCACATCCGCGTCGCCAACCAGGCCGTCAGCGCCGCTGGGGGATTTCATGTCAGCGCCGGCCAGCAGGTCGTGTTGGAGGCGGGCGCCAGCGCGACCATCCAGGCGGGGGGGCACTGGATCAACATCGGACCGGGTGGGATCTTCAGCAGCGTGCCGATCCAGGTGGGCGGCGCCGCAATGGTCGCAAAAGGCGCCGCACCCATCGCGCCCGGCGCCCCGGAAAAGCTCACCGCAGCCCTGGCCCCTCACCTTTCCCTCGCGCAAATACTGAGCTTGAGAAGTCCGGCACCCTTCTGCGAGGAGTGCGAGCGGTGCAAGGACGGCGCTTGTAGTTTGTCGTAGCTCGCCACAGGGCCGGGCTGACGACTGTTCGTCCGCTCGGCCGCGAACCCCTGACGTTCGGCGCGCTTCAAGGTAAACTCGGCGGCCTTCGCAGGAGCCGCCATGAATTATCGTCACGCCTTCCACGCCGGCAATCACGCCGACGTGTTCAAACACCTGGTCTTGACCCGCCTCATCGCCTTGATGTCGCGCAAGGATCAGCCTTTCGCCTATCTCGACACTCACGCGGGCATCGGCTTGTACGACTTGCAGGGTGACCAGGCCAATCGCACCGGTGAATACCTGGAGGGCATTGCGCGGCTGTGGGGCCAGGATGACTTGCCGCCGCTCACCGCCGACTACATGAACGTTCTGCGCGAGATGAACCCGGACGGCCAGTTGCGCTATTACCCAGGCTCACCGGAACTGGCGCGGCGCCTGACACGTGCCCAGGACCGCGTCTTGCTCAACGAGAAGCATCCCGAGGACGGCGTGCTCCTCAAGGACAACATGAAGGGTGACCGTCGCGTGGCGGTGCATCTGGGCGAAGGCTGGCATGTGCCTCGGGCGCTGCTGCCGGTGACCGAGAAGCGTGCCTTGATGCTGATCGATCCGCCGTTCGAACAGCTCGACGAGATGCAGCGCTGCGCCGCGTCCCTCAAGGAGGCCATCAGCCGGATGCGCCAGACCGTGGCGGCGATCTGGTACCCGGTGAAGGACCAGCGGATGTTGCGTCGCTTCTACCAAGACTTGGCCGGCACCGGCGCACCGAAGCTGTTGCGGGTAGAGTTGCTGGTGCATCCATTGGCAACGCCCAACAGCCTGAACGGCTCCGGCCTGGCGATTGCCAATCCCCCTTGGGGACTTGAAGAGGAATTGCGGGAGTTGCTGCCGTGGCTGTCCAAGAAGCTTGGGCAGACCCAGGGTGGGTGGCAGATGGATTGGTTGATCGCTGAGAGTTGAGGCATTGATGGCGCCTGGAAGGGCGCCATCATGTGGGCAAGACCGGAAGGTCAGATCGGGCAAGTCACGCCCGTACCGCCGATCCCGCAATACCCTTCAGGATTCTTGGCCAGGTATTGCTGGTGATAGGCCTCGGCAAAATAGAACGTCGGCGCTTCGTCGATTTCGGTGGTGATTTCGCCCTTGCCGGCCTTGTTCAGTTCGGCCTGGAAGATCTCCTTGCTCTTATTCGCCGCTGCCAGTTGCTCACGCGTGGTGCAGTAGATTACCGAGCGGTACTGGGTGCCGATGTCATTGCCCTGGCGCATGCCCTGGGTTGGGTTGTGCAGTTCCCAGAACATTTTCAGAAGTTCTTCGTAGCTCACTTTTGCTGGCTCATAGACCACCAGCACCACTTCGCTGTGGCCGGTCAGGCCCGAACAGACTTCTTCATATGTCGGATTCGGCGTAAAGCCGCCCGCATAACCCACCGCCGTGCTGACCACGCCCTCGCGTTGCCAGAACTTGCGCTCCGCGCCCCAGAAGCAGCCCAGGCCGAAGATCGCGAAGTCCACGTCCATGGCAAACGGGCCCAGCAGCGGCGCGTCATGGACGAAGTGTTTTTCCGGCACTGTCATCGGGGTTTCACGGCCAGGCAGAGCTTGTTCTTGAGTAGGAAGCACGTTTTTGTTCACCAGGATTTCCGAGCGCAAGACCATTATCAGTCCTCTCAGTCAGATTGAGTTGAGCGAAATAGACCGTCAGTGTGCCTCAGAAAAGCGGCCGCAAGCTATAAGCGGCTGTCAGACAAGCGGCCCGCGCGGGTAGCGCTTGAGCTTCTCGATGAGCTCGGAGCCAGGGATCGGCCGGTCAAACAGGTAGCCTTGGCCGACGTCGCAACGGTGGCGACGCAGGAACGCCAGCTGCTGGGCGGTCTCGATGCCTTCGGCCACGACCTTGAGTTTCAGGTTGTGGGCCATGGCGATCACGGCGGAGGTGATTTCCATGTCGTCCTGGTTGTCCGGGATTTCGTGGATGAAGCTGCGATCGATCTTGATGATGTCGATCGGGAATTTCTTCAGGTAGCTGAGGGATGAATACCCGGTGCCGAAGTCGTCCATGGCCAGGGTCAGGCCCAGGCGCTTGAGCTGGTCGAGCTGCAGGTGGGTGTCTTCGGTGGCTTCGAGCAGCAGGCCCTCGGTCAACTCCAGTTCCAGCAATCGGGCCGGCAGCTGTTCTTCCTTGAGGATGCTGGCGATCGAGGCTACCAGGTCCGGGTCGGAGAACTGCTTGGGCGACAGGTTGATCGCCACTTGCAGGTTGCCCAGGCCGGCGGCGGTCAGTTGTTTACTCATGCGGCAGGCCTGGCGCGCGATCCATTTGCCGATGGGGATGATCAGCCCGGTTTCCTCGGCCACGCTGATGAACTGGTCCGGACGGATCATGCCTTTTTCCGGATGGTTCCAGCGCAATAGCGCCTCCATGCCCAGCAGGCGGCCGCTGCGCAGGCACAGCTTGGGCTGGTAGAACACGTCGAGCTCATTCTGGGTCAGGGCGCGGCGCAGGTTGTTTTCCACGAACAGCTTGTAGCTGGCCTCGGCGTTCAGCGCTTCGGTGAATACCTGGACCTGATGCTTGCCGTTGGCCTTGGCCTTATGCAGGGCCAGCCCGGCGTTGCGCATCAGTGTCTGGGGGTCGCGCCCATGCAAAGGTGCGCAGGCCAGGCCTACGGAGCCCGTCACGCTGATCAACTGGTTGTCGACGAACATCGGCTTGTCGAGCGTCATCAGCAACTGGCTGGCGATCTGCTGGCCGGCTTCAAGGTCGGTGTCGTCCAGCAGTACCGCGAATTCATTACTGGCGAATCGTGCCAGGCTGCCGCTGGGGCTCAGGCTGTTGCGCAAACGCCGGGCCAGGCTGATCAGCAACTTGTCGCCGGTCTGGTGGCCAAGGCTGTCGTTGATGCGCTTGAAGTTGTCGATGTCCACCAACAGCAGGCTGATAGGCGAGTCGCTGTCTCGGGCGAAGCGCTCATCAAGGTTGCGAATGAAGGCCGGACGGTTGCCCAGGTTGGTCAAGTTATCGGTATAGGCCAGGCGCTCGATGCGCTGTTGGGCGAGCTTGGTCTGGGTGATGTCTTCGTAGATGCCGATGTAGTGGGTCAGTTCGCGGTTGTCGCCATAGACCTTTGAAATCGACAGCTGGCCCCAGTAGGGCTCGAGGTTTTTGCGTCGGCTCTTGAACTCGCCCTGCCAACTGTTGCTCTGGGCCAGGGCCGACGGCGCGTCGAACAGCAGTTCGCTGAGATTTTCCAGGGCGGGCAGCTCGGACAGGCGCTGGCCGTGGACTTCTTCGGTGGTGTACTGGGTGATGGCGGTGAAGCTCGGGTTGACGTACTCCACCACACCGTCGCAGTTGACCAGCAGGAACGCGTTGGCGCTTTGTTCCACGGCACGCTGGAACAGGTGCAGGGCGCTGGTGGCTGTGCGGCGGTTGTGGTTGTTGATGACCTGGGCGAATTGGTCGGCCAGTTCGCCAGCGAAGGCGATCTCGTCCGACTGCCAGGCACGAGTGGCACCCACTTGCTCCAGACACAGCACACCGACCACCTGGCCGTCGATCCGGATGCTGGCATCGAGGATCGCATTGACGTCGCGGGCGCGCAGGTTCTCGGCCATTTCTCGCGTGCGTGGGTCGCGCATTGCATTGTGGGCGTCGATGGCCCGGCAGGTCTGCAATGCTTCCATGTAATCCGGGAATTCATCGGCATTGATCACTGCCGGCAAGTAATAAGCCTGGGAGGCTCGGTTGTAGGCCGAGATCGGCAGCAGCTTGCCGTCGTCCAGGTTCCAGATGCTCGCGGAGTCGATCTCATAGATGTCGCAGGCGCTGCGGGTAATCAGCTCGGCGGCTTCTTGTAGCGAATTGTTGGCGCTGTAGCGTTGCCGGGTCAGCAGCAAGATCAGGTCTTGTTGGGCGCGGACCCGATCAAGGTGCTGGAGCTGCTCCTGTTGGGCGCGCTGGTTCAGTTCCAGGGCAATTTGCAGTCTTGAATTCTGAGTTTCCAGGTCTAAGGCCGGTAGGGATGGCCCGTCTTGCAGCAAGTTGTCCACGGCGATCAGATAGCCGCGCAGCAGATGACGATTGTGCTGCTTGTAAGCCTCACCTGTTTCCAGCAGGTTCATCGGTCCCTGGGCGGTGTGCAGCGTATAGCGGATCAGGTAGTGCGACGCCTGGGCCAGCTGCTGCTGGATCGCGTCATGCAGCTGATAGCGCGCTTCAGGCTCCATCAGGCTGGCGTAAGGAGAACTGACCAGCGAGCACAGCTCAACCGCCGGCACACCGAAGTAACGTTCGCAATTGGGATCAAGAAATAGCAGCGCCCAGCTTGCTTCATTCAGCCGTTCGAAACGCAGCATACCGAGCCGCGAGGGCACCGGTAACTGCGTCACTACCTCGGCCGCCATACGGCTGGCGGCATCGGGTTGGCTTTTCATGGGGAAACTCGCTTCGAAAATGCTGATCGCGCCGGGCTGACGCCCTCGTTATTACGGATTCCCGCAAGGTTGCATCATTGCGGCACCGGCTGACAAGAGACATGAAGGCCAAGTGCTATAAACCTTTTATCGGCCGACAAGGAGATTTCTCCAGTTGTCAGCCGATCGGAGGCACTTGTTGTGCCTTGGCTGCTCAGCGCAACGGTATATCGACGATCTCCAGCGGGGTGCCGTCACGGTCATGAAACGTCACCTGAATGCTCTGGGTCGTGACGTTCAGCTGGGCGAAATTGTCCTGGCTGATTACCTTGCTGGTCAGTTCATAGTGATAGTCGCCGCTTGGTGCCTCGGCCATGGGCTTGCCAAAAATGAAAGTCGAAGCTGTGGCGTAGGGCAACAGTTTGCTGTTGCAGAACGGCGACGAAACGATGGTATGAACCTGGAAGTCAGGATCCTGGCTATGAGCCAGGCAACTGGTCAAGGAGCCATGTACGTCACCCGACACGAAAATCACGTTTTTGATCCGATGATTGCGGATGGTTTCAAGCAAGCGCAGGCGCTGCTCGGGAAAGGCCTGCCAGGCATCCCCGCCATTGAAGCTGCGGTCGGGGTAGAGCAGCACGCTGGTCACGACAAATTTGACCCGGGCGGGGCTGTTGATCAGCCAGTCGAAAAGCGATTGTTCCTGTTCTTCATCGAGGATACGCCGAGCGTGCGCCGACAGGTTGCGTCGGGTCCGGGTGTCGGTAACGAACCACTCGATATCGCCATGAGCGAACTGATACCAGTAATGCTTCAAGGAACGACTGAGCGTACCGTCATTTAAAAGTTCGTGCGCCGGGCTGTGGCTGGCCTGATAAAGTTCATACGCTTCAAGAGCATTTACATAAAGGGTCTCATCCCCTTCGTTCTTACTGGCAGGCCAGTTGTCTTCGATTTCATGGTCGTCGAGCATCATGTACGTCGGTGCGCCGGACATCAGTTTTTTAATATGGGGTTGGGAAAAGGCGCTGCGATACTTGAGCAGGATTTCCTTGAAAGTGCGATCCGGGGCAATAATATTCAAGTCATCGAGATATACCTGATCCCCGGTCATCAATACCGCACTGATGGGCGGATTGGCCTGCTCCATGATTCGATTGATACCGGCGAACGTGCGATCCCCCTGTTCCGGTCCTGCCGGAACGCCGAAGGTCATTCGCAGGTATCGGCAGGAGCCAACGATGTAGCTCCGGGCAACGTAAGGCTTGCTAGAGGGTGTTTTCAGTTCATAAATGTCCCTGGGCCACTGCAACGGCAGCTCTTGGATGGTTTCTACCGTATGGGTTGGATTCAAGAGGGTTATCCAGCCGGCCTGATATTCGTAGGCGGTGTCGGCCTGGAGGTCCTCCAGAACGATGACTTCGGACATGTCGCGGTGAGGTGTCAGTTGAACGAATTGTGCTTTTGACCATGCGGTATCACCTTTTCGCCTATAGCGAATACCAGCAAATGCCGGATTCTTATTGTGTTCTTCGCCGCGCAGGAATATGCGCGTGTGGTCGGTTGTTGTGTGGCCGACAATAGGGCCGACAGTTGGCTTTTGCATGTTCGAATCCATTCGAAGTTATATAAGTTTAGTGCGAGCCGTCGGTGGGCGCGCTGAACTTATGCTATAGCTCGAGATGCAATAAATATTGATAGGGGAGGGGGCGATTGCTGTGGGCAATTACTAACAGGGTATGTAGTCTTTTTTGCGTAACGAGTAGGAAAAGTCGTTTAAGCACACACTGTTTTATTTCACGCAAAAAAAAGCCCCGCCAAATGGGCGGGGTTGAGGTACGAGCGTGGCGCTCGGAAAACGGATTCCCAACGGCCCTCCGCGAGGAGGGCCGTTCGGTGTCACAGCAGGATGGTGCGGATGTCGCCCAGCAGGTCGCTCAGGCGCTTGGTGAAGCGTGCAGCGGCGGCGCCGTTGATCACACGGTGATCGTAGGACAGCGACAATGGCAGCATCAGCTTCGGCTGGAAGGCTTTACCGTCCCAGACAGGCTGGATGGTAGCCTTGGAGACGCCCAGGATCGCCACTTCCGGCGCGTTGACGATCGGCGTGAAGCCGGTGCCGCCAATGTGGCCAAGGCTGGAAATGGTAAAGCAGGCGCCTTGCATGTCGTCGGCGGTGAGCTTCTTGTTCCGGGCTTTTTCAGCCAGGGCAGCGGCTTCGCCAGCCAGTTGCAGCAGGCTCTTCTGGTCGACGTTGCGGATGACCGGTACCAGCAGGCCTTCCGGGGTGTCGACGGCAAAGCCGATGTGCACGTACTTCTTGCGAATCACAGCCTTGCCGCTTGGGGCCAGGGAGCTGTTGAAGTCCGGCAGTTCCTTGAGCAGGTGTGCACAGGCCTTGAGCAGCAGTGGCAGCACGGTAAGCTTCACGCCGGCTTTTTCGGCCACGGCTTTCTGTGCAACGCGGAAGGCTTCCAGTTCGGTGATGTCGGCCTGGTCGAACTGCGTCACGTGCGGGATGTTCAGCCAGCTGCGATGCAGGCTCGACGCGCCGATCTGCATCAGGCGAGTCATGGCCACTTCTTCGGTTTCGCCGAAGCGGCTGAAGTCCACTGCCGGAATCGGCGGGATACCCGCGCCGCCGGTGGCGCCTTCGGCCGGTGCGTTCTTGGCCTTCTGCATCATGGCCTTGACGTAGGCTTGCACGTCTTCCTTCAGCACGCGGCCGTGAGGACCGCTTGGGCCAACGGCCGACAGCTCGACGCCGAATTCACGGGCCAGCTGACGCACCGCAGGACCGGCGTGCACCTTGGTACCGCTTGGCGCAGGTGCGGCAGCAGGGGCTGGGGCAGGCTCGGCCTTGGCGGCGGGCGCGGCGGCTGGGGCTGGCGCTGGAGCCGCTTCAGCCTTGGCGGCAGGCGCTGCAGCCGGGGCAGGGGCCGAGGCACCCGCTACTTTCAGCTTCAGGATCAGGTCACCGGTACCGACTTCGTCGTCCAGCTTGACCTCGACGCTTTCCACCACACCGGCGGCCGGCGATGGGATTTCCATGCTGGCCTTGTCGGATTCCAGGGTGATCAGCGACTGGTCGGCTTCGACGGTGTCGCCGGCCTTGACCAACACTTCGATGATCTTGGCCTTGCCCGACGAACCGATGTCCGGGACATGAATGTCCTGGACCGTGGCCGCGGCAGGCGCAGCAGCGGGTGCGGGAGCCGCTTCGGCAGCCGGTGCGGCGGCAGGCTTTTCAGCCGCCGCCGGGGCAGCGGCAGGGGCGGCCGCTTCAGGCGCCTCGGCGGCGCCCTCGACTTCCAGCTCCAGCAACTCGTCGCCTTCTTTCAGGCGATCGCCCAGCTTCACTTTCAGGCTCTTGATGATGCCGGCCTTTGGCGCGGGCACTTCCATGCTGGCCTTGTCCGACTCAAGCGTCAGGATGCTCTGCTCGGCTTCGATACGGTCGCCGACCTTTACAAACAGTTCAATTACTTCACCTTCACCGCTGCCGATGTCAGGTACGCGAATGAGTTCGCTCACGGAAATTCTCCTCAGCAGTCCAGTGGGTTGCGTTTTTCCGGGTCGATGCCGAACTTGGCGATGGCTTCGGCCACCACTTTAGGTTCGATATCGCCACGGTCAGCCAGGGCTTCCAGGGCTGCCAACACAACGAACTTACGGTCGACTTCGAAGAAGTGACGCAGCTTTTTGCGGCTGTCGCTACGGCCGAAACCGTCGGTGCCCAGCACTTTGAATTCCTTGGAAGGAACCCACTGGCGGATCTGCTCGGCGAACAGCTTCATGTAGTCGGTGGAGGCGATGACCGGACCTTTGCGGCCGTTCAGGCACTCTTCGACGTAGCTCAGTTTTGGCTTCTGGCCAGGGTGCAGGCGGTTGCTGCGCTCTACGGCCAGGCCGTCGCGACGCAGTTCGTTGAAGCTGGTAACGCTCCAGACGTCGGCGCCGACGTTGAACTCTTCACGCAGGATCTTCGCCGCTTCACGCACTTCGCGCAGGATGGTGCCGGAGCCCATCAGCTGGACGTGGTGCGCCGCTTCGCGGGTGTCTTCTTCAAGCAGGTACATGCCCTTGACGATGCCGGCTTCCACGCCGGCCGGCATGGCTGGCTGCTGGTAGGACTCGTTCATCACGGTGATGTAGTAGAAGACGTCCTGCTGCTCTTCGGTCATCTTCTTCATGCCGTCCTGGATGATCACCGCCAGCTCGTAGCCGTAGGTCGGATCATAGGTGCGGCAGTTCGGGATGGTCCCGGCCAGCATGTGGCTGTGGCCGTCTTCGTGCTGCAGGCCTTCGCCGTTCAGCGTGGTCCGGCCGGCGGTGCCGCCGATCAGGAAGCCACGGGTACGGCTGTCGCCAGCGGCCCAGGCCAGGTCGCCGATACGCTGGAAGCCGAACATCGAGTAGAAGATGTAGAACGGCAGCATCGGCTGGTTGTGGCTGGAATACGAAGTACCGGCGGCAATGAAGGAGCTCATGGCGCCCGCTTCGTTGATGCCTTCTTCGAGGATCTGGCCCTTCTTGTCTTCGCGGTAGAACATCACCTGGTCTTTATCGACTGGCTCATAGAGCTGGCCGACGGACGAGTAGATGCCCAGTTGGCGGAACATGCCTTCCATACCGAAGGTGCGGGCTTCGTCCGGGATGATCGGGACGATGCGCGAGCCGATTTCCTTGTCCTTGACCAATTGCGCGAGGATCCGCACGAAGGCCATGGTGGTGGAGATTTCACGGTCGCCCGAGCCGTCCAGGATAGCCTTGAGGGTTTCCAGTGGCGGCGTCGGGAGGCTGAAGCTCTTGGCGCGGCGCTGGGGCACGAAACCGCCCAGTGCGGCACGGCGCTCGGCCAGGTAACGGGCTTCGGCGCTGCCTTCTTCCGGCTTGAAGAACGGCAGGTTTTCCAGCTCGCTGTCCTTGACCGGAATGTCGAAGCGGTCGCGGAACAACTTCAGGCTGTCGACGTCGACTTTCTTGGTGTTGTGCGCGGTGTTCTTCGCTTCGCCGGCACCGGTGCCATAACCCTTGATGGTCTTGGCCAGGATGACGGTCGGTTGCTCTTTGTGATTGACCGCCTGGTGGTATGCCGCATAGACCTTGTATGGGTCGTGGCCGCCACGGTTGAGTTTCCAGATCTCGTCGTCGGACAAGTCTGCAACCATCGCCTTGAGTTCAGGCGAGTTGAAGAAGTGCTCACGGACGAACGCGCCGTCCTTGGCCTTGTAGTTCTGGTACTCGCCGTCGATGACTTCGTCCATGCGGCGTTGCAGGATGCCGTCGACGTCCTTGGCCAGCAGTGGGTCCCAGAAACGGCCCCAGATGACTTTGTTGACGTTCCACTGGGCACCACGGAACACGCCTTCGAGTTCCTGGATGATCTTGGCGTTGCCGCGAACCGGGCCGTCGAGGCGCTGCAGGTTGCAGTTGATGACGAAGATCAGGTTGTCCAGCTTCTCGCGGCCGGCCAGGGAGATTGCGCCCAGGGATTCCGGCTCGTCGCACTCGCCGTCACCCATGAAGCACCAGACTTTCTGCTTGCCGGCCGGGATGAAGCCACGCGCTTCCAGGTACTTCATGAAGCGCGCCTGGTAGATCGCCTGGATCGGGCCCAGGCCCATGGAAACGGTCGGGAACTGCCAGAAGTCCGGCATCAGCCAAGGGTGCGGATACGAGGACAGGCCGTTGCCGTCCACTTCCTGGCGGAAGTTGTTCATCTGGTCTTCGGTGATGCGGCCTTCCATGAACGCACGGGCGTAGACGCCTGGCGATGCGTGACCCTGGAAGTAGATCAGGTCGCCGCCGTGTTCGTCGGTCGGGGCCTGGAAGAAATAGTTGAAGCCGATGTCATACAGCGTCGCGCTGGAGGCGAAGCTGGAGATGTGACCGCCCAGGTCAGAATCTTTCAGGTTGGTACGCATGACCATGGCCAACGCGTTCCAGCGCACCAGCGAGCGAATGCGGCGTTCCATGAACAGGTCGCCAGGCATGCGTGCTTCGTGGGTAACGGGGATCGTGTTGCGGTACGGCGTGGTGATGGCGTAGGGCAGTTGCGAACCGCTGCGGGTTGCGAGTTCACCCATACGGGTCATCAGATAATGAGCACGGTCTTCGCCTTCTTTGTCGAGAACCGATTCCAGGGCGTCCAGCCATTCCTGGGTTTCGACGGGATCGAGGTCTTGCATGGCTTGCTCCAGGGCGGAAAGGCTACCAGAATCGGTTGCCTGAGTTTGCGACTGGCCTTGTGGGCAGACGATATAAATTCTTGGATTGCCGAAGGTTGTCTCGGCGGCGTGTAGTTTTACTACAAATCGTCGGCCGTTTCAGCCTTTCGAATGTATAGACGAGTAGTAAAACTACACCCGAGCGGCTTATGGCCCCTCGTTTCGTTGTGAGAATAATCGTTACTGTTGGTCTTTAGCCAACTCGAACAGGTAAAAACTTGATGCCGGCTGCCAATAAAACCAGAAAATCAGCTATTTATCATCTTTGTTCGACAGTCGATCAGGTAGTGGCTTTTGAAAAAACACTACATCCAGCCTTTCCCGCGCCGATCAAGGATAGACCATGAGCCTGCCCTCGCTAGCCGAAATACCGGCGATTCTCCAGTCATTGGTCAGTCGTGCCGAGCAGTCGTTCCGTGCGGCGGTCGCCGCTCTGGATGACGACCACGGGCTATCGGCCTGGACGGCGCAGCGTTGGTCCGAGTTCCACCGCATCGCCGCCGCCAGTGACTTTGTCATCGAGCAAAGTGTACGAGACCCTTCGATGCTATTGGAACTGGTGCGCAGCGGTGAACTGGACCGCAGCTTCGCCCCGGGTGAGATGCGCGCACAGATTGCTGCCGCCGTGCAGGCCGCCGAGACCGAGGATGAGCTGGGGCGCGTGCTGCGCCGCCAGCGAACCCGTCAACAGGTGCGGATCATCTGGCGCGACCTGATCCGCCAGGCGGATCTGGTCCAGACCTGTCGCGATCTCTCGGACATGGCCGATACCTGCATCGACCAGGCCTATCAATGGCTGTACCAGCGCCTCAGCCAGCAGTTCGGCACGCCCACCGGGCGACGCAGCGGCGAACCACAGCACATGGTCATCCTGGGCATGGGCAAGCTCGGTGCGGTGGAGCTGAACCTGTCGTCGGACATCGACCTGATTTTCGCTTACCCCGAAGGGGGTGAAACCGCGGGTGTGAAGCGACCGTTGGATAACCAGGAGTTTTTCATTCGGGTCGGCCAGCGCCTGATAAAAGCGTTGGACCCGATGACGGTCGACGGTTTTGTGTTTCGCGTCGACATGCGCCTGCGTCCTTATGGTTCGGCCGGCGCGCTGGTGTTGAGCTTCAACGCGTTGGAACAGTATTACCAGGACCAGGGGCGCGACTGGGAGCGCTACGCCATGATCAAGGCGCGCGTCGTCGCCGGCGACCAAGTGGCCGGCGCGCAATTGCTCGACATGCTGCGCCCATTCGTTTACCGCCGTTACCTGGATTTTTCCGCCATCGAAGCGCTGCGCACCATGAAGCAGCTGATCCAGCAGGAAGTACGGCGCAAGGGTTTGGCCGACAACATCAAGCTGGGCTCGGGCGGCATTCGCGAGGTGGAGTTCATTGCCCAGGCGTTCCAGTTGATCCACGGCGGTCGCGACTTGAGCTTGCAGCAGCGCCCGCTGCTTAAAGTGCTGAGCACCCTGGAAGGCCAGGGCTATCTGCCGGCCAAGGTCGTTGACGAACTGCGCCAGGGCTATGAATTCCTGCGTTACACCGAGCATGCGATCCAGGCCATCGCCGACCGCCAGACGCAGATGTTGCCGGACGGCCCGCAAGACCAGGCGCGCATAGCGTGCATGCTGGGCTTCGCTGATTGGTCGACGTTCCATGAACAGTTGATGTACTGGCGCGGCCGCGTGGCGTGGCATTTCGGCCAGGTCATTGCCGACCCGGACGAGGAAGAGGGTAGCGAAGGCGAAGTCGCGGTGGGCGGCGAGTGGTTGCCGTTGTGGGAAGACAGCCAGGATGAAGAGGCAGCGTGTCGTCAATTGGAGGAGGGCGGCTTCGTCGATGCGCCCAAAGCCCTGAAGGCCCTGGCGGCGCTGCGCGCAAGTCCGCAACTGCGCGCCATGCAGCGCCTGGGGCGCGAGCGTCTGGATGCGTTCATTCCGCGCTTGCTGGCCCAGGCCGTGGAGCATGCGAATCCGGATCTGGTCCTTGAGCGAGTGTTGCCGCTGGTAGAAGCCGTGGCCCGACGTTCGGCCTATCTGGTGTTGTTGACGGAAAACCCCGGCGCCCTGCGACGTTTGCTGACGCTGTGCGCAGCGAGCCCGTGGATCGCCGAGCAGATCACCCGTTTCCCACTGCTGCTCGATGAATTGCTCAATGAAGGTCGCTTGTTCAAGCCGCCCCTCGCGCCGGAGTTGGCAGCGGAATTGCGTGAGCGCCTGACGCGCATTCCCGAGGATGACCTCGAGCAACAAATGGAAGCCCTGCGCCATTTCAAACTGGCTCACCGCTTGCGGGTCGCGGCCTCGGAAATCGCCGGGAGCCTGCCGCTGATGAAGGTCAGCGATTACCTGACCTGGCTGGCCGAAGCGATCCTCGAACAAGTGCTGGCCCTGGCTTGGCGCCAAACTGTTGCCAAGCACGGCGTGCCATTGCGCACCGACGGCATCCTGTGCGATCCGGGATTCATTATTGTCGGTTACGGGAAAGTCGGCGGGCTGGAACTGGGGCATGGTTCCGACCTGGACCTGGTGTTCATCCACGATGGCGACCCACAGGCGGAAACCGACGGCCCGAAACCCATCGACGGCGCGCAGTTCTTCACCCGGCTCGGTCAGCGGATCATTCACTTGCTGACGGCGCAGACCAACTCCGGGCAGTTGTACGAAGTGGACATGCGCCTGCGACCGTCGGGGGCGTCCGGGTTGCTGGTCAGTTCCCTTGGGGCGTTTGCCCGCTACCAGGAAAACGAAGCCTGGACCTGGGAGCACCAGGCGCTGGTGCGCGCCCGGGTCCTGGTGGGCAGCCAGGACGTCGGCCAGGCCTTCGAGAAAGTCCGCGTGCAGGTGCTGGGGCGCAAGCGTGATCTGCCGACGCTGCGCCAGGAGGTCAGCGAGATGCGCGCCAAGATGCGCGACAACCTCGGCAGCAAGGCCACCGCCGCCGGGACCGCGCCGAACGCCTTCGAGGCCACGGCGCCCTTCGACCTCAAGCAGGATGCCGGAGGTATCGTCGATATTGAATTTATGGTGCAATACGCGGCCCTGGCGTGGTCCGAGGAACACCCCACGCTGGTGCGCTACACCGATAACATCCGCATCCTGGACGGGTTGCAGGAGGTCGGGTTGATGCCGGTCGAAGATGCCACGCTGTTGCGCGAGGCCTACAAGGCCTACCGCTCCGCCGCTCACCGCCAGGCCTTGCAGAAAGACGCCGGGGTGATCGCTGGCGACCAGTTCGTCGATGAGCGCCGGCAGGTGCTGCGGATCTGGCGTGAGCTGGGGCTGAGCTGAGTATTGAGTGTGGGAGCGCATAGTCGCGAGAGGGAAATGCGACGACATCGTTGAGCAGGGTCGCTCCCGCGGTTGTAGATTGAAGGCAGCAGGCAACGACCTAAGCCACAGTGATTCTCGAGGCGGGGAGGCGTAGGCCTCCCCGTATCGTTTTTGGAAGCCACATGAATATTCTGATCGTTGGGCCCAGTTGGGTCGGTGACATGGTGATGGCGCAGACACTGTTCCAGTGCCTCAAGCAGCGTCACCCGCAGTGCGAAATCGATGTCCTGGCTCCGGAATGGAGTCGGCCGATCCTTGAGCGCATGCCCGAAGTGCGCAAGGCCTTGAGCTTTCCGCTCGGTCACGGCGTGCTGGAACTGGCGACTCGTCGACGCATCGGCAAGTCCCTGGCTGGCCAGTACGACCAGGCGATCTTGTTGCCCAATTCGTTGAAGTCGGCGCTGGTGCCGTTCTTTGCCGGCATTCCCAAGCGCACCGGCTGGCGTGGCGAGTTTCGCTACGGTCTGCTCAACGACGTGCGCACGTTGGACAAAGAACGTTATCCGCTGATGATCGAGCGCTTCATGGCGCTGGCCTACGAGCCTGGGGTGCAGTTGCCCAAGCCCTATCCGCGACCGAGCCTTGCGATCGACCCGGTGACCCGCGAAGCGGCCCTGGCCAAGTTCGGCCTGAGCCTGGATCGTCCGGTATTGGCCCTGTGCCCAGGCGCCGAGTTCGGCGAATCCAAGCGCTGGCCGGCGGAGCATTACGCCCAAGTGGCCGAAGCTAAGATCCGTGAAGGCTGGCAGGTCTGGCTGTTCGGCTCGAAAAACGATCACTCGGTGGGCGAGGACATCCGTTCGCGACTGATCCCAGGCCTGCGAGAAGAATCGACCAATCTGAGCGGTGACACGTCCCTGGCCGAGGCCATTGATCTGTTGTCCTGCGCCGATTCCGTGGTCTCCAACGACTCCGGCCTGATGCACGTCGCGGCGGCGCTGAATCGCCCTCTGGTAGCGGTCTACGGCTCTACCTCGCCAGGTTTCACGCCGCCCTTGGCCGACAAGGTCGAAGTCGTGCGCCTGGGCATCGAGTGCAGCCCATGCTTCGATCGCACCTGCCGCTTCGGTCATTACAACTGCCTGCGCCAGCTCATGCCGCCGTCGGTGAACGATGCCCTGGAGCGTTTGCAGGGCACTCCCGTGGAGGTCCGTTAACTTGCGGGTATTGCTGATCAAGACCTCGTCGCTGGGGGATGTGGTCCACACCTTGCCGGCGCTGACCGATGCGGCGCGAGCGATCCCTGGTATCCGGTTCGATTGGGTGGTGGAAGAGGGTTTTGCCGAAATTGCTACCTGGCACCCGGCTGTGGGCAAGGTCATCCCGGTGGCGATCCGGCGCTGGCGCAAGAACCTCTGGCAAACCATCAAGAGTGGCGAGTGGCGACGCTTCAAACAAAGCGTGCGCGCCGAAAAATATGACTTGGTGATCGATGCCCAAGGCCTGCTGAAAAGCGCCTGGCTGACTCGCTACGTCAAGGCACCGGTGGCCGGCCTGGATAAGCACTCGGCCCGTGAACCAATGGCCGCGCGTTTTTACTCCCGGCGTCTGGCGGTGGCCCGTGGGCAACATGCAGTCGAGCGCGTGCGGCAGCTGTTTGCCCTGGCGCTGGGGTATGACCTGCCCAAGACCCAGGGCAGCTACGGCCTGAGCGTCGACCGGCTGGTGGAGTTGCCGCGCGCCTACCCTTACGTGGTATTCCTGCATGGCACGACCTGGGAGTCCAAGCACTGGCCCGAGCTTTACTGGCGCCAGCTCACCGAGCGCATGGGCCAGTTCGGCGTGGTGGTGAAATTGCCGTGGGGCAACCCTGCCGAGAAGGCCCGGGCCGAACGCATTGCCAGCGGGCTGCGCAACGCCCTGGTGTTGCCGAAACTGAACCTGGCCGGGATGGGCAAGGTGCTCGCTGGCGCCCAGGCGTGCGTGGCCGTGGATACGGGCCTCGGTCATCTGGCTGCCGCGTTGGACGTGCCGACCATTTCGCTACTCGGCCCCACTAACCCGGTACTGACCGGGGCGTACGGCAAGGGCCAGATTCACCTCGCCAGCGACTTTCCCTGTGCGCCCTGCATGCAAAAACAATGTACGTATCCACCGACCGCCGAAGATGCCCGTCGGTTTGACCTGAAACGCGAGCAGCCCCTGTGCTTCACCCGTGTAAACCCTGAGCGTGTTGCCAGCCACCTGAGCACGTTATTGGCTGAGGAGCCGCGCTGATGCAATTGGCTTTTGTCCTTTATAAATACTTCCCGTTCGGCGGCCTGCAGCGCGATTTCATGCGCATCGCCCTCGAATGCCAGCGACGCGGCCACCAGATCCGTGTCTACACGCTGATCTGGGAAGGTGACGTCCCGCCAGGCTTCGAAGTGCTGGTGGCGCCGGTCAAGGCGCTGTTCAATCATCGCCGCAATGAGAAACTCAGCGCGTGGATGGAGGCCGACCTGGCCAAGCGCCCCGTGGACCGTTTGATTGGCTTCAACAAAATGCCCGGCCTTGACGTCTATTACGCCGCCGATGGCTGCTTTGAAGACAAGGCGCAGAATCTGCGCAACTCGTTGTACCGGCGTTGGGGCCGCTACCGGCATTTCGCCGAGTACGAGCGAGCCGTGTTCGCCAAGGATGCCAAGACCGAAGTGCTGATGATTTCCGAAGTGCAGCAACCGCTCTTCATCAAGCATTACGACACCCCGCTTGAACGCTTTCACCTGCTGCCGCCGGGCATCGCCCAGGACCGCCGCCGGCCTGCTGACGCCGACGAAATCCGCGCCGCGTTCCGGGCCGAATTCGGCCTGGCGGACGACGACTTGCTGCTGGTGCAGATCGGCTCGGGGTTCAAGACCAAGGGCGTGGATCGAAGCCTCAAGGCCCTGGCCGGGTTGCCGGCGGAACTGAAAAAGCGCACCCGGCTGTTTGTAATCGGCCAGGACGACCCCAAGGTATTCCAACTGCAGAGCGCGACGCTGGGGCTCGGCGACAACGTACGGTTCCTCAAGGGCCGTAGCGACATCCCGCGTTTCCTGCTGGGCGCCGACCTGTTGATACATCCGGCCTACAACGAAAACACCGGCACGGTACTGCTCGAAGCGCTGGTGGCCGGGTTGCCGGTGCTGGTCAGCGCGGTGTGTGGATATGCCCATTACATCGCCGAGGCTGACAGTGGCCTGGTGCTGGACGAGCCGTTCGAACAAGCACAGCTCACCGAATACCTGGGCCGGATGTTGAGCGATGCTGGCGCGCGGGCGGCCTGGAGCCGCAACGGTCTGGTCTTTGCCGAGACGGCTGACCTCTACAGCATGCCGCAGCACGCGGCGGATGTGATATTGGCGGAGCACGCTGAATGAAATTGATGTTGGCCGAACCGTTCAAGACCCTTTGGGCTGGACGCGATGCGTTCGTCGAAGTCGAGGCGCTCAAAGGGGAGGTCTATCGTGAGCTGGAAGCCCGGCGCACCTTGCGCACGGAGGTGGACGGGCGCGGCTTTTTCGTGAAGATCCACCGCGGCATTGGCTGGGGCGAGATCTTCAAGAACCTGTTCACTGCCAAGCTGCCGGTACTCGGCGCGGGCCAGGAGTGGAAGGCGATCCAGCGTTTGCAGGAAGCCGGCGTACCAACCATGACCGCCGTCGCGTATGGCGAGAAGGGTAGCAACCCGGCGGACCAGCACTCGTTCATCGTCACCGAGGAGTTGGCCCCGACCATCAGTCTCGAAGATTTCAGCATCGACTGGCTCAAGCAGCCGCCGCAGCCGACGCTCAAGCGTGCCCTGATCGCCGAAGTGGCGCGCATGACCGGCATGATGCACCGCGCCGGGGTCAATCATCGCGACTGCTACATCTGTCACTTTCTCCTGCACACCGACAAACCGGTGACGCCGGGGGATTTCAAGCTCTCGGTGATCGACCTGCACCGCGCCCAGACCCGGCCCGCCATCACCACTCGCTGGCGCAACAAGGACCTGGCGGCGCTGTATTTCTCGGCGCTGGACATTGGCCTGACCCGCCGCGACAAGCTGCGTTTCCTCAAGGGCTATTTCCAGCAGCCGCTGCGCCAGGTCCTGGCCGAAGAGGCGCCGTTGCTGGCCTGGCTCGAAGGCAAGGCCAACAAGCTGTATGCGCGCAAGCAGCGGTATGGGGATGCACTCTGATGTCGGGTTGGAATTTGGAGCCGGCCTACGCTGAGCTGGCAGAGGATTTCGGCAGTCTGGACGCGGTGTTCGCCCTTCAGGGGGAGCGCCTGACGCGCGATCCGCTGTCAGAGGTGATCCGCGTGCAACGCAACGGCGTCAATTACTACGTCAAGCGCTACACGGGCGCCGGCAAGGGGCTGCGGCGTTACCTGGGCAAGCCACGGGTCAAGTCCGAATGGCAGAACCTCAAGCGTTTCGCCAAGTGGGGCATTCCCACGGCCGAGATCGTCGCTTGGGGCCTGGAGCGGCGTGGCGCGGCCTATGATCGCGGGGCGATGATCACCCGAGAACTGCCACGCACCGAAGACCTTTCAGCCTTGGCCGAGCGACACGATCCGCGCCTGGCCGACCGCGCCTGGGTCGATGGCGTGAGCCGGCAATTGGCCGGATACACCCGGACGATGCATGATCACCGCTTCACCCATAACGACTTGAAGTGGCGCAACCTGTTGATCGATGACCAGGCGCGGCTGTTCCTGATCGACTGCCCGAACGGTGATTTCTGGCGTGGCTTCTGGCTCAAGTACCGGATTACCAAGGACTTGGCCTGCCTGGACAAGGTGGGCAAATATCATTTGTCGGCCACCCAGCGCCTGCGTTTTTATCTGCAATACAACCAGCGTGACCGGCTCGATGCGTGTGACAAAAAACGCATTCGTCACGTGGTGAGATTTTTCGAGGGGCGTGAATGACCGATTACCTGGCCGCTGAAGATCGGGCCTTGCTGGAGCGCCATGGCCTGGACAGCTTCGAAGCCCTCTGGTCGCGCAAACTGGACGCGGTGGATGAGCCCAATACGCTGGGCGGTGGCTGGAGCAGCGTGTTCCGACTGGAGCTCGAAGGGCAGGGCTATTACCTCAAGCGCCAGAACAACTACCTGACCCGGACGTTATCGCACCCCTTTGGCGAGCCCAGCTTTTCCAGGGAGTTTCGCAACATCAGCCGGTATCGCCAGCTGGGCATTCCGGCCTTGCAGGCAGTATTCTACGGTCAACGCAAAGTGGACGGTGAGGTGCGGGCGATCCTGTTGACCCGTGCCCTGGACGGATGGGATGACCTCGATTCGCTCCTGTTGCGCTGGTCGACCCTGACGGCGGCGCAACGCACCACCATCCTCCAGGCCTGCGGGCATCTGGCGCGGCGCCTGCATGGCATGCGTCAGGTGCACGGCTGTTTTTATCCTAAGCATATTTTCTTGCAAGCCACCGAGAGCGGCTATCAGGCGCAGTTGATCGACCTGGAAAAAACTCGCCCGCTGTTGTTCGGACTGCGTGACCGGGTCAAGGATCTGGAGCCGTTGCTGCGCCGGGCCCGGGCCTGGAGTGAAGCGGATGTGCGTCAACTGCTGTCTGCTTATCTGGGCCAGCCCGTCGACGGTGTGCTGGTTGATGAGTGGATAAACCGGCTAAGCGCGCGACGCACTCATAAGGAGGTTCGCTGATGCATTTGTCCGAACTGAAAAGCGCCGGCCGCAGCCCGAGCCTGCCCCTGAGCCTGGAGCTGGCGGATGCCGCCGGGCCGGCGCAACTGCAGTTGTTGTCGCTGTTGCGGGTATTGCCAGGGCAACGCTACGTTGGTGCTGGCATCTGGCGTGGCCGGCCGGTGCTGGCCAAGTTGCTGGTGGGCAGCAAGGCGCCCCGGCATTTCCAGCGTGAACTGCAAGGCGTTCGCCTGCTGGCGGAGCAGGGACTGACGACACCCTTGCTGTTGGCTGACGGCTTGAAGGAAGGCGAAGGCGGCTGGCTGCTGTTCGAGTTGCTGGAAGGCGCCGAGAGCCTGGGCGATGCCTGGAAGCAAGTCGAGCAGTTGCCAATGCTGGCAGACGAACAAACGGCGGTGCTGGCCGAGGCCTTGGGGGCGATAGCGCAACTGCACGGCAAAGGTCTGTGGCAGGAAGACCTGCACCTGGACAATCTGCTGCGTCATGGCGGCCAGCTCTATCTGATTGACGGGGCGGGTATTCGCGCCGAAACACCGGGGCAACCGTTGTCCCGGCAAAAAGTGCTGGAAAACTTGGGAGTGTTTTTCGCCCAGCTTCCCAAAGCCCTCCAGCCGTTCAACGAAGAGCTGTTGGTGTATTACCTGCTGGGCAACGCCGAACACGCGCTGCCCATGGAAGCGCTGCAGAAACAGATCGACAAGGTGCATGCCTGGCGCCTGAAGGATTTCCTCGAAAAAGTCGGGCGCGAGTGCAGCCTGTTCAGCGTACGGCGCGGAGCGTTCGGCCTGCGGGCGATCCGGCGCGATGAAGAAACGGCCATGATGCCAGTACTGGAGCAGGCCGATGCGTTGCTTGACCAAGGCCACCTGTACAAGACCGGCGGCGCGGCCAGCGTCGGCAAAGTCGAGGCGAGCGGCCGGGCCTTGGTGATCAAGCGCTACAACATCAAGAACTTCGCCCACTGGCTCAAGCGCTTCTGGCGCCCGAGCCGCGCCTGGCATTCCTGGCGCGAAGGCCATCGCCTGGCCTTTCTCGGCATCGCCACGCCCAAGCCCCTGGCCTTGCTGGAAAAGCGCTTCCTGTGGCTGCGCCGCGGCGCCTATCTGGTCACCGAACACCTGGCGGGGCCGGACATCATCGAGCGCTTCGCCCCCTACGTGGAAAGCGGTGAGGCGCCCGAACCTGAGTTGCTGGCGCTGGAACGATTGTTCGCCGACCTGATCCGCGAACGCATCAGCCACGGCGACTTGAAGGGCCACAACTTGTTCTGGCAACACGACCGCTGGGCGCTGATCGACCTCGACTCGATGTGCCAGCACCGCACCCAGGCCAGCTTCGCCCCGGCCTATGCGCGGGACCGCGCGCGGTTCATGCGTAATTGGCCTGAGGGGAGTGCGTTGTATCAGGTGATTGATGGGCGGTTGCCCAAGGACGTCGATAGCGCGCCATGAGATCGTTCCCACGCTCCTGCGTGGGAACGCCGCCAGGGACGCTCCGCGTTCCGCTTCCGGGATGAGCCAGAGCGTCACGGGATTCATGCCCACGCAGAGCGTGGCAGCGATCAAAAAGACCCTGCTGTTCACGTGAGGTCGGCACAAGGTGCGCTGCCCTACAAATAGCGCCAGGCAATCGTGTGCTGCACGCGCCCCACTCACCGCTAGAGGCTTGCCGCCGCTTTTAAGCTATAATCCCGCCCTTTAGCTGCCCCGCACCCCTGGCGCGTGGCACATCAATTTTTCGCGGCGCTTGTCGCCCGTATGCAGACATAAGAGGCTAGACCCCTGTGGCATTGACGATTCTTGGCCTGTCCGGCGCCCTTAGCCATGATCCTTCCGCGGCGCTGTACATCGACGGCAAGCTGATCGCGGCGGCCGAGGAAGAGCGCTTCGTACGCGATAAACATGCAAAGAACCGCATGCCCTACGAGTCGGCGAAGTTCTGTCTGGAACAGGCTGGCATCAAGCCGTCCGACGTCGACGTGGTGGCGATCCCCTTTGCCCCGATCAGCCTGTTCGGCGAAGCGCGCTGGCACTACGCCAAGCGTTACTGGTACGCCCCGGACCGCGCCCTTGACGCGATCCTGATGGGCAACCGTCGCTACAAGCGCTATCGCCGCAAAATCGTCTGGTGCCTGGAGCAACTGGGCTTCGATCCGAAAAAGATCAAGATCGAGCCGGTCGAGCACCATTTGGCGCACGCCTCCAGCGCCTACCACTGCTCGGGCTTCCAGGAAAAAACCGCGATCCTGGGCATCGACGGCAAGGGCGAATACGCCACGACCTTCTTTGGCTACGGTGAAAACGGCAAGATCCACAAGATCAAGGAATTCTTCGACCCGGATTCCCTGGGCGGCCTGTACGGTGCGATCACCGAGTTCCTCGGCTTTGAAATGCTCGACGGCGAATTCAAGGTCATGGGCATGGCGCCTTATGGCGATGCCAGCAAGTACGATTTCTCGCGCCTGGCCTCGTTCGAAAACGGCGAGCTGGTGATCAACACCGACTACGCCAACGTGATCGGCCTGCGTCGCTATAAAGAGAAGGGCAAGGGCTTCTATTTCTCGCCGAAGCTGATCGAATGGCTCGGTCCGAAACGCGAAGGCGATATCGCCGACGAGCCGTACATTCACTACGCGGCAAGCATGCAAGCGCTGTTCGAGAAGCTGGCGCTGCAGATGATCGACCACTACTTGGGCGACGTGCTCAAGGAAACCGGCAAGCTGGCCTTCGCCGGCGGCTGTGCACTGAACGTCAAGCTGAACCAGAAAATCATCGCCCGCGACGACGTCAAGGAGCTGTTCGTACAGCCGGCCTCCGGCGACGCCGGTACGGCGGTGGGCGCGGCGGCGTATGTGTCCCATGCCCGTGGCGTGCCAGTGGAGAAAATGGAACACGTCTACCTCGGCCCGGCCTACAGCAACGAAGACGTGATCGCCGCGTGCGCCCGTCATCCGAGCAAGCCTGAATGGCGCAAGATCGACAACACCCCCGAGCGCATCGCCAAGATCATGGTCGACGGCAACCCGGTGGCCTGGTTCCAGGGCCGCATGGAGTTTGGCCCGCGTGCCTTGGGCGGTCGCTCGATCATCGGATGCCCGAGCGCCAGCGGCGTGGCCGATCGGATCAACGAGCAGATCAAATTCCGCGAGCGCTGGAGGCCTTTCTGCCCGTCGATGCTCGACACCGTGGCGCCGCAGATGATCAAGGTCGATCACCCGGCACCGTTCATGACCTTCACCTTCGAAGTGGCCGAAGAATGGAAAACCCGCGTGCCGGAAGTCGTCCATGAAGACGGTACTTCCCGGGCCCAGGTGCTCAAGCGCGAATACAATCCGCGCTACTACGACATGATGAAGGCCCTGGAAGTGCTGACCGGCAACGGCGTGTCGCTGAACACTTCGCTCAACCGTCGTGGCGAACCGATGATCTGCTCGCCGACCGACGCGCTGAACATGTTCTTTGGCTCCGACCTGCAGTACCTGATCATGGAAGACATCCTGGTGGTCAAAGACGGCGTGGACGCTTATGACACGCTCGGCTGAGCGACATGTGCTGCAGTTCTGCCACGGTTATGACGGGCCGTTCCTGGACTGCGCCCGTCAGTACGCCAGCCTGTTCGCGGGCACTGGCTATCGCGTGACGACGGTGTTTCTCACCGGAGCGGCGGATGCGCAAGTCGCCGCCGCGTGCGCCTCGGACGAGGTGCTGTTCATGGAGTACAGCTCCAGCGCCGTTCGCGGCCTGAAGCTGGGCGCCATCGGCGATCTGCGCAAGATCGCCGCTTCGCGCAATTTCAGTTTCTGCATCGCCCATCGCTTCAAGCCAATCTACATCGCCCTGCTGGGTACTCGCCTGCCGGTGATCGGCGTGCACCATGCTTTTGGTGACTATCAACGGCGTACCCGCCGGCTGTTCGCCCATGTTTTTCGCAAGCGCCTGAGCCTGCTCGGGGTGTCCGATGCAGTGCGTGACGACATGCGTCGTTGCCTGCCGAAATGGCCTGCTGCGAAGATCCAGACCCTCTACAACCGCATCGATCTCGACGCCCTGCAAGCCAGTCAGGTGTCCCGGGACGAGGCGCGGCACACACTTGGGCTCCAGGCGAATGCCTGGATTGTCGGCAACGTCGGGCGGCTGCATCCGGACAAGGACCAGGCCACCCTGCTACGAGGTTTTGCCGCTGCACTGGAATATCTGCCGACCAATAGCCAGCTGGCAATCCTGGGCAAGGGACGCCTGGAGCAGGACCTCAAAGAGCTCGCCTTGGAGTTGGGCATAGCCGACCGCGTGCTGTTTCTTGGTCAAGTGCCCGAGGCACGTCGCTATTTTCGCGCCTTCGACGCATTTGCCCTGAGCTCCGACCACGAGCCGTTCGGCATGGTGCTGCTCGAGGCGATGGCGGCCGGCGTTCCGTTGCTGGCCACCGCTTGCGGCGGCGCGAAGGAGGTGGTCGAGGGCGTCGGGATCCTGTTTCCGCTCGGTGACGCCGAGCACATGGCCCAAGGGCTGCAACACCTGGCAGCGATGGGCGATCTGCAACGCCGACAATGTGCCGAGTTGATGCTTGATCGCCTGCGTGAACGCTTTTCGGATCGCGCCGTACGCGAAGCATTCTGGCGTTTGCCCCAAGTGACCGAACTGGCACCGAGGAACTGATGCTCAACCGATTCCAAGGCTGGCGCGAGCGCGGCTGGTCAACCACCGACGCCTCGACCTATGCACAGGCGTGGGAACGTTTCGGCGGCAGCGTGGCGACGCATCCCCTGGTAGTCGAACGGCTGGCCGCGCTGGCCGACATCCCCGTGCGCTACTTGGCGTTCGAGCAGGACGGCGAGCTCAAGGCGGCAATACCGACCTGGGGCCGCGACCTGGCCTTGTCCAAGGACGTGCTCAAGCGCAGCGGCAAAAAAGGCTTGTTCGACTTAGGCAATGCCGAGTTGATCCTGCCAGCGGCACCTGGCGCCCAGGCACCGTTGCGTCATCAGGGGCGGTATCTGTCGGCGCTCAACGAGGGCCGTTTCAGCGGCTTGAAGCCGCAGAAAGAACAGCTGGCCATGGCGCGCCTTCCGGAAGAGCTGTCGAAGAAATTTCGCTATAACCAACGCCGCGAGCTTCGGTTGCTGGAAGAGGCGGGCGGATTGGTGCGGCCGGTTGGCGAATTTCCCAGCGCTGAACTGGCGTCAATCTACTGCGACCTGTTCCAGCGCCGCTGGGGCTTCGCTGCCACCGGCGCCGAGCGCATGGAGGAGGTGATCGAACTGCTGCGCGAATTGCTGATCGGCTCGGTGGTTTTCCTCCACGATGCACCGATTGCCATTCAACTGGTCTATCGCGTCGAAGCGCCCGATTGGATCAGTGTCGAATACGTCAATGGCGGTGTCGACCCGCAGACCCGCGAGTTCAGCCCTGGGAGTGTGTTGAGCTTCCTCAACACCCAAAGCGCCTGGGAGCATGCCCGCGCCGCCGGCAAGCCCTTGCGTTTTTCGTTCGGCCGGGCGGATCGTGAATACAAAGACCGTTGGTGCAACCCCGTGCCGGTGTTTACCGTATGAACCCGCCCATGAATCGAAAACAACAGTTGCTCACGCGCCATCGTCGCAACAAGCGCCTGGGATTGCTATGCGCGCTCGTTGTGCTGGTGGTACTCGGCGTCTTGGTCGCTTGGTGGTTGCCCTTGGTGCTGGCGCTGTTGGGCTGGATCGCCCACGAGGCATGGTTCGCCGATCATCTGTTCTATTCGCCCCGGGACGATTACCAGTACAACTTCCCGCCGTTCACCCAGCAACCCAAGGTGCATTTGAATGCCGGGCGGCTGCGGCTGGACGAGGGCGTGATACTGGACGACGGCGCGACGCTGGTCCTGGCGCTGCGAATCAGAAGTACCTGGCTGGGACGATTCATTGATCCGGTTGTCGAGTTATTGGGCAACGAAAGTCCGGAACGGCAAACCTTCGAACGCGGGGTCAATGGCCTGCGCTACCTCAACCTCAGCGAGCAGGGCGCCGTGCTGTCCCGGGGTGAGCTGCGCTTGCGTGGGCGTTTTTGTCGCGTGTCGGGTGAACCGATGCTCTGGTCATTCGCACCCGTGGACGTACGGCACTCGCGCACGATGGTCATCGCGCCCCACGCCGACGATGCTGAGCTGGCCGCTTATGGGCTCTACAGCCAGGCGGACGAAGCGTGGATCGTGACCCTCACCGCTGGCGAAATCGAAGCGCGACATTATCAGCGCATGGGCCTGGGGCGCGCAGACGCCGCACGGCTCAAGGGTCGGCTGCGGGCTTGGGACAGCATCGTCGTGCCGCGCTGGGCCGGCGTACCGCAGGAGCACTGCGTGCAGTTGGGCTACTTCTGCCTGCAACTGGCCGCCATGCAAGCTGCGCCCGGCCAGCCCCAGGGTTCCCGCGAGGCGGACCTGAGCGATACCCGTCTGTTTCGCCAATTGAACCCGTTTGCCTTGCCCGGCGATGCCGATGGCGCCCCGACCTGGAACAACCTGTTGGCGGACCTGCGGGAACTGATACTCAAGGCACGTCCCGAAGTGATTGTGTTGCCGCATCCGGCTCTCGATCCGCACCCCGACCATCTTTGCGCCCACCACGCTGTCCTGCAGGCGCTTGAGGGCCTGGAGTGGCAACCGACCCTGCTGCTGGGCTATGCCAACCACCTGCACGATAACGATCGCTGGCCCATGGGCGACTCGGGCAGCGGCATCGCGTTGCCACCGCATTTCGATCCGGACCGGCCAATGCATCCTCTCAGCCTGCCGCTGACACTGGCGGGCCTGCATGACAAGGCGATGGCGCTGGGCATGATGCACGACCTGCAGCCGCCTGCCCCGTTCAAGCGCCGCCTGCGTCGTGGCATCCAGCGCCTGCTGGCCGGGCGTAGGGAATCGCCCTATGGCGAGAATGAATTCTTTCGCAAGGCTGTGCGCCGCCATGAACTGTTCTGGCGGCTTTAAGGGCCCAGGGGGCAACACCGCCTCCGGCTATCTATCAAGTCGTTCGGTGCCGCAAGGAAGACGATGAAAGTTCTATTTCTGGTGCAGAAAGAACAACGGGCCATTCTGGATCGGCTCTATGAAGGCGTGGCCGCTCATTGCGAGTGCGATCTGCGTTGGCTCGACAGTGCGGAACAACGCAATCTGCGAGGCTATTTCCGACGTCACGTGGATGTATCGAGCTACGACCGGATCGTCTTTTTCCTGCGCTTCAAGCAGGAAATTCGCCAGGCCAGCTTCATTCGCACGATCCCCAACCTGGTGATCCTCGAACATGACGCCTACCAGAACTACATTCCGTGCAAATACACGGGCAAGTTCAGCGCCCATTACCGTCGTCTGCCCTGGGTGAGGGTCATCAGCTCCGGTTTCATGGTGACGGAACGCCTGCGTGCGGAAGGATTCGATGCGGTTTTCGTTCCCAAGGGCTACGATCAATCGTTGTTGCAGGACCGGCAGCGCGAACGGGACATCGAACTGGCCTTTGTCGGCAGCACCAACAGCGTCGCCTATAGTGGTCGCAAGGCGCTGTTGGATGAATTGGCGCGCGTTGAGCCGTTGGTGGTAACCCGTACCAAGTCCGGCGAAGAGTATTGCGAGACGCTCAATCGGATTCGTTTTTTCGTCAGTGCCGACGTGGGCATGGGCGAGTACATGATCAAGAATTTCGAGGCGATGGCCTGCGGCTGCGTGCTGCTGGCGTTTGACCAAGGCGCCGAGGAAGCTCGGGCGCTGGGGCTGCAGGACATGCATAACGTGGTGTTGTATCGAGACATCCCGCAACTTCAGGAAAAACTTTCCCGGCTGCGTGCGGACCCCGAATTGGCGCACAGTATCGCCCGCAACGGCCACAGGCTGGCGCTGGAACAGTTCAGCTTCGCGCGTATCGGACAGAAAATCGTGGAAGCGCTGGAGCCGCCCTTGCGGCCGCGTGGACCTTTGAGTCTGTTGGAGCGATTGCGCCAGAAACTGGGCATTTAATAAAACCGTTATGCCATCCAACGACAGGGTGGCATTTGACTAAATGGTATTTCAGTGCAGTTTTCCGACGATAGTGACATCACTCTTGTGGTCACCAGTTGCGGCCGGCTCGATCTGCTCAAGCGGACGCTCGAGAGTTTTGACCGTTTCAATACGGCGTCTATTCGCGAAGTGTTCATTACTGAAGACGCAGGCGATGAAGGCGTGCACGCGGTGATTCCCGATCACTGGAAGGAGCGCTGCACGGTATTCGTCAACCAGCCGAAACTGGGACAGCTGGCATCAATCGACCTGGCCTACGGACACGTCAAGACGCCCTATGTTTTCCACTGCGAGGATGACTGGGAGTTCTACCGCCCGGCGTTCGTGGAAGACTCGCTGACGATCCTGAAATTGCGTCCCGAGATTCTCCAGGTATGGCTGCGCAATTATGTCTATGACCTGTGCGTACACAGTCCCTATATCCGCTTGGGCGAGCGTGAGCTGATCGGCGGCGTGCCGTGCTATCCCCTGATCTCGGATAAGCCTGAGTGGCAGAGTTTTTCTCTCAATCCGGGCTTGCGGCGGCTGAAGGAATATCAGCTCTGCGCGCCTTTTGCCGGTTTCGGTGGTGAAAAAGCCCTGTCGCTCCGCTACGCGCAACTGAACTTGACCGCAGTCACGCTCGAAGGGGATGCTGTTTTACATACCGGATTCGGTGTTCATGTCGAAGTTCCTGTCGAACGCCAGCGCAAGGCGCGTCGCAGGCGCCGTGAGCAAATCAAACTTTTCCTGATCCTTTTGCTCGGAGTGTGCGTTGGCTGGCTTATCAATTATTGAGCTTCTCGAAGCACGAGTCCGGGTCCGCGATCAAAGGTTTGCCGCTCGATGAGCATCATCAATGTCATGTGGGCAGGCGGTTCGCCATTCGCTTCGGTGCATAAAGTCCATCGCCAGATCCTTTCGCAGATCGATCCCGCCGTGCCCGTCAAGACATGGCTCCTGCAAGGCTCGGAATCCGCTTGCCAAGACAATGCGGGCCCGGCACGGGAGTGGAATCTGACGTCGGCGCGTCTCAAGGGCCGCCACTTCTGGCGCCTTTTCAGGCCCTGGATGCACAGCCGTTTCCGTCAGGGCCTGCTCGACAGCGATGCCCGAGTGGTATTGCTCGATGGTCTCGGCGTGGCGCGTACGCTGTTGCCCGTCTTGAAGGACATGCCGCAGATCCGCGTGGTCGTGATATTCCATGGTGCGACACGGCTCAACGCCATGGGTCGGGAATTGTTGTGTGGCTTCCCGCCGTCACGCCTTGCTTTGGCAGCAGTCTCCGAGACGTTGGCGGCATCGCTGCAGGAGGAGCTGGGCATCCAGGTCACTGCGTTGCGCAGTGCGTTCGATCCTGTCGCATTTCAATCGTGCCTCGTCCCTCGCGAAGAAGCTCGCGTTCGGCTGGGCGGGGCTGCGACGGCCACGCATATATTCGGCGCGGTAGGACGGCTGGTAGACAAAAAAGGTTTCGCCAACCTGTTGGAGGGATTTGCCCGGGCCGCAATCGACCAGCCTGGCTGGCGCCTGGTGATTGTCGGCGAGGGGCCGGCCCGGGCGGCATTGGAGGCACGGATCGCCCAGCCAGACCTGGCCGGGAAGGTGTTGTTGACTGGGCATCTGGAGGACGTTGCGACGCTCTATAAAGCGTTCGACTGGGTGCTGATTCCCTCTTTCGAAGAGGGGCTTGGCCTGATTCTCCAGGAAGCGATCCTGGCCGGCACTCCGGTGCTGGCCAGTGATCTGGCCGTGTTCCGCGAGCAGGTGGGCGATGACGGCTGGTATGCGCCTGCCGGTGACGAAGCCGCGTGGAGCGAAGCCATCACCCGGGCCTCACAGGCTTCGGCCGAGGCGATCGCGGCGGCGCAGTACCAGGCTTTGGCACCAGAGGCGGCATGGGCGAGTTTCTGCCAAACCGCCCGGGTGTTGATTTCAGGTAGCGATTAAGGCGTTTTCCAACGCCTGCATTGGAAAGCTCCCGTTCAGGTTCTCCCGCGCAATATAACGAGCGAAATGCTGCAGGTTGCGGCGTGCCAGATAGCGCGGCAATGGAGAGCGTAAAAACCGCATGTCAGCCACATCGATCAGCCCCAGGGTGTTTTCCGGGGTGACAACGATGTTGCCCAAGTGCAACGAGCGAAAATAAATGCCACTGGCATGGAGGCTGCGGATCAGTTCGATCAGGTCTGGAAGACGCTGTTGCCAGCTGAAATTTTCTTGATTCGATAATTGGCGCAGGGTTTTTCCGGGAAGCGGTCGATAAAGTACGGCGGTCATGCCGGGCTTCTGCAGCTTGTAGTAGGCCAGCACTTCGAGGGTCGGTACGCCGAGTTCCTTCAAACGGGCCGCGTTGTTGATGAACCGCGTCGAGTAGGGCCTTAGAAGGGCCGAGGAAAAAAACCGCTTGCGGCGAAACATTTTTAGGATGTTTCCATCCTGCAACAGATAGACTTTTGGGCCGTAGCTGTCGGCCTCCAGAATGCTGGCGCCTTCAATCATTAGATTCAAAGCGGCTTGGGGAAGCCGTGAGGATTGCATCGTAGGGAAACCTTGTTGAAAGAACGGTGCCGTGGCGGGCCATGATGCCCAAAAGTTTTTGTTTTCACCATGCCGGTTTGGCTGGTACACCGTTTAGGAGCGTTAGATGCAAGCAACACGTTGGGCGCAGGGCTGGATGGCCCTTGGCTTGTTTTGGTTTTTGTTGGCGATAGCCTTGGCACCCACCAATAAGGTTTATCAGCAAGGGTTGATCGCTTTGGTCTGGTTGCCGGCGATCCTGTTTGCCTGGCCGGCGCGCCACAGGTTGGTGGAGCTGTGGCGGGCCCAACGCTTGATTTATGGGGCGCTGTTGGCATTGATGGCGTGGGCGCTGGTGACGCTGCTCTGGGCCGAGGCGCCGGAGCCCGCCCGCGAAGCCAAGCGGCTGCTCTACATCCTGGTGTTCCTGTTGTTCTTCCCGATTTTCGCCAATGGCCAGCCGGAGCGCGTGATCCGTGTCATGCAGTGGGGCGGATTGGGGCTGGCCCTGACGGCCCTGATGGCCATCGTTCAGTTCTACATTATCCAGGATCATCGCTGGGTGGCGCGTCTCGAAGGGCTGGGTGAATTGTCGCATCCGATCCTGGGTGGATACGTGATTGGCTTGGCGGCGATCTGGATGCTGCACTGGGTGCCGCGTCGTATCGGGCTCCAGGTTCTCTGGGCGGTGGCCCTGGCACTGCTGGGGTTATTTGTGGTGATGAGTCAGAGCCGCGGCGCGGCGCTGGCCTTGTTGCTCAGCGTACTGGCCATGCCGCTTTATTGCCGGGACGGGCGTACCCGCGTGATAGCCGCTACGGCCCTGGTGCTGGCGATGCTGACGTTCTGGCTGCTGGAACCCTTGGTGATGGCCCGTGGTGCCTCCTATCGTCCTGAGATTTTCATGTCGAGCATGCACATGATTGGCGAGCGTCCTTGGGGCGGTCTTGGATTGGCGGGGGATTATCGCGTCCCCGTTAACGGTCGTTTTTTTGACCATGCTCATAATCTGTTCAGCCATGTTGCCATTCAGTTGGGCCTGCCGGGGCTGTTGCTGTGGTGCGTTGTCTGGTTCGCGGTGCTGCGCGAGGCCTGGCGTGCCCGGGACACCGTGCTGGGCCGAGGCGTATTGGGCATGTGGGTGTTTTCGTTCCTGGCGATGCAATTCGACGCCGCGAGCCTGACGGGGACTCCCCGCGCCGAATGGTTCATCAGCTGGTTGCCGATCGGCCTGGCCAGTGTTTTGGCCTGGGCGCGGGCCAAGCCCGGTGGCTGTGATAAAATCCCGCGCTCTTCCTAACCAGTGAGCTCGACGATGAGTGACGCACCGCCCAAAGCGGAACAGGATTCCAGCCTGAAAATCTATTTCAGGCTGCTGGGATACGTCAGACCCTACGTGGGCATTTTCCTGCTGAGTATCGTGGGTTTCGTGATCTTTGCATCCACCCAGCCCATGCTGGCCGGGATTCTCAAGTATTTCGTCGATGGCTTGAGCAATCCCGATGCGGTGCTTTTTCCTACCGTGCCGTACCTTCAGGACTTGAAGCTGCTGATGGCCGTGCCGCTGTTGATCATTCTGATCGCGGCCTGGCAGGGCCTGGGCTCATTCCTGGGTAACTACTATCTGGCGAGGGTCTCGCTGGGGTTGGTGCATGACCTGCGGGTCGAGTTGTTCAACAAGCTACTGGTCCTGCCCAACCGCTACTTCGACACCCACAATTCCGGCCACCTGATTTCCCGGATCACGTTCAACGTGACCATGGTCACCGGCGCTGCCACCGATGCGATCAAAGTGGTGATCCGCGAAGGCCTCACCGTGGTGTTTCTCTTTGCCTACCTGGTGTGGATGAACTGGAAGCTGACCCTGGTGATGCTGGCGATCCTGCCGCTGATCGCGGTGATGGTCAGCAGTACCAGCAAGAAATTCCGCAAGCAAAGCAAAAAGATCCAGGTGGCCATGGGCGACGTGACCCACGTCGCCTCCGAGACCATCCAGGGCTATCGCGTAGTGCGCAGCTTCGGTGGCGAGGCCTACGAAGAACAGCGCTTTGCCAGCGCCAGCCAGGGCAATACCGACAAGCAACTGCGCATGACGCGCACCGGCGCGGTTTATACGCCGATGCTGCAGTTGGTGATCTACACCGCCATGGCGGCCCTGATGTTTCTGGTGCTGTTCCTGCGCGGCGACGCCACGGCTGGCGACCTGGTCGCCTACATCACTGCGGCGGGTTTGTTGCCCAAGCCGATTCGCCAGCTCTCCGAGGTCAGCTCTACCATCCAGAAAGGGGTGGCGGGTGCCGAAAGCATCTTCGAACAACTGGACGTCGAGCCTGAGGTCGACAACGGGACGGTAGAGCAGGAACGCGTCAGTGGCCGTCTCGATGTACGCAACCTGAGCTTTACCTACCCCGGCTCCGATCGGGAAGTGCTCAAGGACATCAGCTTTACCGCAGCTCCCGGGCAGATGATCGCCTTGGTTGGACGCTCGGGCAGCGGCAAGTCCACCCTGGCCAGCCTCATCCCGCGTTTCTATCATCACGACATGGGTCAGATCCTGCTCGACGATGTGGAGATCGAAGACTATCGACTGCGTAATTTGCGTCGCCACGTCGCCCAGGTGACCCAGCACGTCACACTCTTCAATGACACCGTGGCCAACAATATCGCCTATGGCGACCTGGCCGGAGCACCCCGGGCCGATATCGAAAAAGCCGCCCAGGACGCCTACGCCATGGACTTCATCGCGCAGCTCCCTCAAGGCCTCGACACCGAGGTGGGTGAGAACGGTGTGCTGTTGTCCGGCGGCCAGCGCCAGCGCCTGGCAATTGCCCGGGCCTTGCTGAAAAACGCGCCGTTGTTGATTCTCGACGAGGCCACCTCAGCGCTGGACACCGAGTCCGAGCGGCATATCCAGGCCGCGCTGGATCAGGTCATGAAGGGCCGCACGACCCTGGTCATCGCTCACCGCTTGTCGACGATCGAAAAAGCCGACCTGATCCTGGTCATGGACCAGGGGCGTATCGTGGAGCGCGGCACCCACGGCGAACTCCTCGCGCAGAACGGCTATTACGCTCGTCTCCACGCCATGGGGCTGGATGCCCCCTCGCAGGACATCGCCTGAATCCAGGACGTGCTGCAAGAGGTTGAGCTGCCCCGGGCCTGCGAGCAGATAACTGCGCTGCCGCAGGAGCCACAAAGGGGCAGCGCTTCGCGTCACAGCCATGGACGAGCCTTTCTCAACCCTGTGCTAATATCGCGGCCCTGTTCATTTTGTATGTGGGATGCTCCATGAAGTTGTCCATGCCGCGATTCGATCAAGCCCCTGTATTGGTGGTCGGCGATGTCATGCTCGACCGCTACTGGCATGGCGGTACATCACGGATTTCCCCCGAGGCGCCGGTTCCGGTGGTCAGGGTCGAGCACATCGAGGATCGTCCCGGCGGTGCCGCCAACGTTGCCTTGAACATCGCCGCCCTCGGCGCGCCGGCCTCCCTGGTGGGCGTGACCGGTGACGACGAAGCTGCCGACAGCCTGGCCAACAGCCTGGAAGGTGCCGGCGTGCGGGCGATATTCCAGCGCATCGCGCATCAGCCGACCATCGTCAAGCTGCGGGTCATCAGCCGTCACCAACAACTGTTGCGGATCGATTTCGAAGAGCCGTTCGCCACCGATCCCCTGTCCCTTGGCGCGGAGGTCGACAAGCTGCTCGAAGGCATCAAGGTGCTGGTGTTGTCGGACTACGGCAAAGGCGCATTGAAAAACCATCAAGTGCTGATCCAGGCCGCCCGTGCCCGTGGCATTCCGGTCCTGGCCGACCCCAAGGGCAAGGATTTTTCCATCTACCGTGGTGCGAGCCTGATTACCCCGAACCTCAGCGAGTTCGAAACCATCGTCGGTGGTTGCGCGGATGAGCATGAATTGGTGAGCAAAGGCGCGCAGCTGATGCACGACCTTGAGCTCGGTGCGCTGCTGGTCACCCGGGGCGAGCACGGCATGACCCTGTTACGTCCAGATCATCCGGCCTTGCACCTGCCAGCCCGTGCCCGTGAAGTGTTCGACGTGACGGGTGCCGGCGACACGGTAATTTCCACCCTGGCCGCTGCAATCGCTGCTGGCGAGGAACTGCCCCACGCGGTCGCCCTGGCGAACCTGGCGGCGGGTATCGTCGTCGGCAAGCTCGGTACTGCGGCCATCAGCGCTCCGGAGCTGCGTCGCGCCATCCAGCGCGAAGAGGGTTCCGAGCGCGGCGTGTTGGGGCTGGAGCAATTGCTGTTGGCCGTCGACGATGCGCGTGCGCACAACGAGCGAATCGTCTTCACCAACGGTTGCTTCGACATCCTGCATGCTGGCCACGTGACCTACCTTGAGCAGGCCAGGGCCCAGGGCGATCGCTTGATCGTCGCGGTCAATGACGATGCTTCGGTGAGCCGCCTGAAAGGGCCGGGTCGTCCGATCAACAGTGTCGACCGACGCATGGCGGTCCTGGCCGGCCTTGGCGCGGTGGACTGGGTGATCTGCTTCAGCGAAGGCACGCCGGAAAATCTGCTGCGCCAGGTCAAGCCGGATGTGCTGGTCAAGGGCGGCGATTACGGGATCGACCAGGTCGTGGGCGCCGATATCGTCGCGGCCTATGGCGGCACGGTGAAGGTGTTGGGGCTGGTGGAAAACAGCTCAACGACGGCGATTGTGGAAAAGATCCGTAATAACTGAGCCTTTGCGCAAGAGCCAGCTCCTGTGGCTGGGGAGCTTTCGTGGCGAGGGAGCTTGCTCCCGCTTGGGTGCGCAGCGCCCATAAAAATGGGGTCGCTGCGCAACCCAGCGGGAGCAAGCTCCCTCGCCACAAGAGCATTTTCAGATCGCTGTGACTAACGCACCACCTTGCTCGGCACGATCTTCTTGAGCAACTGCCGGGCCTTGCCCTTCAGACGGGTCAGCCCGGACTCCTTCCCGAGCGGTGTCAGCCCTTGTTGTCGCAGCCAATCCTTCCAGCGAATCCGCTCATCGCGCACCAGCCACCCGTCCTGCCGGGCGAAGCTCTCCGCCAGGTACAAGCCGCGGGTGCTGGCTGGGTACAGTTGATCCTTCTTCAGCGTGTACAGCTCAGGCAGCGGTTGTCCGTCCAGCAGCGGCATCAGGTAAAGGTCGGGACGCTTGCGATCCAGGCGCGCCACCAGTTGGTCGCCTTCCAGGCGTTCATCGACATGAAACAGGCTCAGGGATTTGGCTTCCTTGGGCACGTCCAGGCGCAAGTCATAAATCAGCTGCAGCGATGCCGTAGGCAAATGCACGTAGGCCCTCGGGCGTTCGATCAATTGCAGATTGGCACAACGCACTGGGCGGGCCGAACCGGAGAGCGGAGCCAGGCGGAACGGCAAGGCTTCACGGTAATGCAGGGCGCTTGAATACGGCGCGGGCAACCAAGTGTCGTTGAAACGTCCGCCGAGCCAGCCCTCAGGGGTTTCCAGCAGGCATTCTTCGGCAATTTCGTTGATGGCGGTAAGCAGCGGCAGGTTCAATTCATGGGCCGGAACGTAACCAGAAATCAACTTGAGGACCACATCGCCGCGATCCTGGCGGCGTTGACGCACGAGTACCCAATAATCGCGATTTTGCCAATGCAGGGTCAGGCGCACCGAGACGCCGAGGTTCGCCAGCTCCAGGGTAAAACGCTCGGCGTCGTCCACGGTGACGGGTTTGCGGCGTTGCAAGGTCTGGGCGAAATTGAGCGGCATCCCCACGCTCTGGTACGTCAGGCCTTCAGGCGTTGCTTCGACGAAAAGGGGCAGGGTCTTGAAGTTGCTCGGGTTCTTTCTGATGAGCGTACGCGGCATGTCGGCTCCTTCCTTATGGCCGCGCGAGGCGGCTTCAGTTTTGACGCAGGACGCGGGCTACGGTCGCGACGTTATGGGCGAGGTGCAGCGGATCAATCGTGCCGACAATAGCACTGGCAACCCCCGGGTGCTCAAACAACAGTTCGAAGCTCGCCCGAACCGGGTCCTCCCCGGGGCTCAGGCACACGTGACCGCTGGCCAGGGCTTTTTTCACCAGGATCGCCTTGCCGTGCTCGCTGGCGTAGTCAATGACAGCCTTTTCGCTTCGTTCGTTCAGATTGTAGGTGACCATCGCGCAGTCGCCTTGCTCCAAGGCTTTCAAACCACCGTCCACGGTCTTGCCGGAAAACCCGTAGCCGCCGATCTTGCCCTCGCGCTTGAGCGCCGCCAGGGTTGGGTAGACTTCGCTGTCGTTGAGAATCGCCAGGTCATTGCCGTCCGAGTGCACCAGCACCAGATCGATATACTCGGTTTCCAGGCGCTTGAGGCTGCGCTCTACCGAGAACCGCGTATGGGCCGCGCTGAAGTCATGGCGCGATTGGCCGTCGCTGAACTCTTCGCCGACCTTGCTGACGATCACCCAGTCGCGACGCTGGCCGCGCAGCAGCGGCCCAAGACGTTCTTCGCTGCGGCCATAGGCCGGCGCGGTATCGATCAGGTTGATACCAAGGTCGCGCGCCAGCTTGAGCAACATGCCCGCTTCGCTGTCATCCGGGATTCGGAAGCCATTTGGGTATTTGACGCCTTGGTCGCGTCCGAGCTTGACCGTGCCCAGGCCCAGGGGCGAAACCATCGGGCCGTTATGGCCCAGCGGACGACGCAGGTCGTGCAGTGTCGGTTGGCTCATGGCAGCAATTGCTCCCACGCGGGTATGCCCATCGGGGGCTTTGGCAGCTCCGGGAGCGGGGCGGGGTGGCTGGGTTGGATGCCATCGCGTTGCAGCGCGGTAATCACCCGATCAGCGAAATCCGGGGCCAGGGCCAGCTTGGTCGGCCAGCCCACCAGCAGGCGATCCTGTTCGGCGAGAAAGGCGTTGTCCGGTCGGGTCAGGCCCGATTGCAGCGGTTCGGCGCGTTCGACTCGCAACGTTGCCCATTGCGCGGTGCTGAGGTCGATCCACGGCAGCAACTGGCCGAGCTCTTTCTGGGCCACGGCAATCTGCGCGGCGGGCTCACGGGCGACGGCATCGCCTTCAGCGAGATCGCCACCCAAGTACCAGACCCACTGGCCATCGGCGGCCGGATGGGTGGTCACGGTGACGCGCGGCTTCGGTCCGCCGCCCAGGCAATGGGCATAAAGCGGCTTGAGGCCCGGCCCCTTGGCCAGGACCATGTGCAGCGGTCGGGTCTGCATGGCTGGCTGGTCAAGGCCCAGGGCGGCGAGCAGGTTGGCGGTGCCACCTCCAGCGCTGAGCACGATGCGTTGGGCGCGGATCTCGCGATCATCGACCTTCAGTCCGACCAACTGGCTTTCTTTGCGCAACGGCTCGATGTGCTGTCCGGCCAGCAGGCTGTCGCCGGCCAACTCCGCCAGGCGTGCGATCAGGCTGGGGACATCCACCACCAGCTCGGCCAGGCGATAGACCTTGCCCTTGAAACGCTTGTCTTGCAGGGCTGGCGGCAGTTGCTCGCCCTTGACTTGGTCGACGCGTCCGCGCACGGCCTTGCTGGCGAAGAAACTGGTGAGATTGCCGGCCAAGGTGCCAGGGGACCAGAGGTAATGGGCGTCGGACAACAAACGCACGCCGGACAGGTCCAGCTCACCGTCGCCCTTCAAGGCCTCGCGCCAGCGCAGCGGCATGTCGGCGATGGCTTCCGAGGCACCGGTCAGGGCTCCGTGCAGTGCGTACTTCGCGCCGCCATGGATGATGCCCTGGGATTTGACACTCTGCCCGCCGCCGAGGCTGGCGCTTTCCACCAGCACGGTTGAAAATCCCAGGCGGCGCAAGCGCGCGTTCAGCCAGAGGCCGGCGACTCCGGCGCCGACAATCAGGATGTCGGTGGAAATAACGGATGGCATGCAGCGACCTCGGAGGAAATGAAGCGGCAAGTTTCAAGCTTCAAGCTGCAAGTTACAAGCGAGAGGGTATCGCTTTGCTCGCAGCTTAAAGCTTGGAGCTTGCGCTGCTTCAGTGCCCTGCGGTCTTGGAAAACAGCTGGATCACCACCACTCCCAACACAATCAACGCCATCCCCAGAATGGCCGGCACGTCCAGTTTCTGCCCATAGATGAACAGCGCCGCGACGCTGACCATGACGATGCCCATCCCGGCCCAGACCGCGTAGGCCACGCCCACCGGTACGGTGCGCACCACCAGCGTCAGCATCCAGAACGCGATGCCGTAGCCGGCGACGACCAGCAGCAAGGGCAGCGGGGTGCTCAGGCCTTTGACCGCTTTCATTGAAACGGTGGCGATCACTTCGGCGCAAATGGCGATGGCCAGGTAGTAGTAGGCGTTCATAGGCTGTTCCTCTTTGACTGTTACGTGTTTCGTTGCGACCATTTTAGAGATCGCGCAGATGCGGTAAAGTCATTACCTATCTGCAATAGAGATAGGTCGACCATGAACGTTCAATGGAATCTTGAGCAGCTGCGGTTGTTCGTCGAAGTCGCCGAGAAGCGCTCGTTTTCCGCCGTGGCCCGGGACCAGCGCAAGGCCCAGTCGGCCATCAGCAGCGCAATTGCGTTGTTGGAGGCCGACTTGGGGGTGAGCCTGTTCGAGCGCAGCAGTGGCCGCCAGCCCAGGCTCACCGATGCTGGCGAGGCGCTGCTGGAAGAGGCCAGGGAAGTCTTGCGCCAGTGTGAACGCCTGAATGGTCGTGCCCTGGCGCTGATGCGCGGACAGGAAGCGTCGCTGCGCCTGGCTCAGGACGAGGCCATGCCTTATCAACCGGTGATCGACAGCCTGGCGGCACTCGCCGAACAATTTCCTACGCTCGAAGTGCAACTGGCCAGCGCCGCCCAAGGCGATGTGGCGCGCAAGCTGGTGGAACGTCGCGCCGATCTCGGGCTGCTGTTCTACCACGACCAGATCCCCGAGGCGCTGGAACGCCGGGTACTGGGCAGCGTCGAGATGGTCACCGTATGCGGAAGGAGTCATCCACTGGCGCATCACGGTTATGTCACCTGCCGGGAAATGGCCCGGCACCGCCAGTTGTTGATGGCGACCCAGTCGAGCGTTTATCCGGGCAGTGAGCAGGCTAGCCCGCAGGTCTGGCGGGCCGACAGCTTTTATGTGCTGGCCGAATGGCTGAGGTGTGGCCTGGGCTGGGCGTGGTTGCCACGGCATGTTGTGCAATACCCGGCCTACGTGGGGGATATGGTCGAACTCAGCAGCGAATGGACCCCGCCGGCGTTGGTGGTGGAACTGGTCTGGCGTCGCGACGAACCCTTGGGACCAGCCGCGCGTTGGCTGGCGGAACGTTTTGCCGTGCAGTTGCAGGCGATCGGCTGAAAAACCGATAAACTCCGCCGCCATGAACAGAACTCTCTATAGCGCATTGTTTTATCTGGGGCTGCCACTGGTAGCGATTCGGCTCTGGCTGCGGGCTCGCAAGGCGCCGGCCTATGCCCGCCGTATTGGCGAGCGCTTCGCTTGGGGCTTGCCGGCGATGATGCCGGGCGGCATCTGGGTCCACGCGGTGTCGGTGGGCGAAAGCATTGCCGCTGCGCCGATGATCCGCGCCTTGCTGCAACGTTATCCACAGCTGCTGATCACCGTGACCTGCATGACACCCACCGGTTCGGAACGAATCAAGGCGCTGTTCGCCGATGAACCGCGGGTCCAGCACTGTTACCTGCCTTATGACTTGCCTTGCGCGGCCAAGCGTTTTCTCGACCAGGTTCGCCCGAAACTGGCGGTGATCATGGAAACCGAGCTGTGGCCCAACCACATTCACCAATGCGCCAGGCGCGGCATCCCCGTGGCGTTGGCCAACGCCCGGCTGTCGGAGCGATCGGCGCGCGGCTACGCTCGCTTTCCCAAACTGACCCGGCCGATGCTCGCTGAAATGAGCCTGTTTGCTGTCCAGACCGAAGCCGAGGCCGAGCGCTTCCGTCAGTTGGGCGCCCGCGCGCAAACCGTCGAAGTGACCGGCTCCATCAAGTACGACCTGACCGTCGACTCGCAACTGCTGGAAAACGCCAGTACCTTGCGCCAGCAATGGCAAGCGGTAGATCGCCCGGTGTGGATCGCCGCCAGCACACACGAGGGTGAAGATGAAGTGGTGCTCGACGCTCACCGCCGGTTGCTAGCCAGTTATCCCGATGCGTTGTTGATCCTGGTGCCGCGTCATCCGGAACGTTTCGACTCGGTCCATCAGCTTTGTGAGAACGAAGGGTTTGCCACGGTCCGGCGCTCCAAAGCTCAACCGGTCACCGCGCAAACCTCGGTGCTGCTGGGCGATACCATGGGCGAACTGCTGTTTCTCTATGCGTTGGCCGACAGTGCTTTTGTCGGCGGCAGCCTGGTGCCCAACGGCGGGCACAATCTGCTCGAACCGGCGGCGTTGGCAAAACCGGTGCTCAGTGGCCCGCACCTGTTCAACTTCCTCGAAATCGCCGCGCAACTGCGTACGGCCGGGGCGTTGCAGGAAGTCGATGATGCCCAAAGCCTGGCCTTGGCGGTACAGCGTCTGTTCGAACTGCCCCGCGACGCCCAGCGCATGGCCGAGGCTGGGCTGAAAGTGATGCGCAGCAACCAGGGCGCCTTGCAGCGTTTGCTGGACGGGTTGGGACGGTTGCTCGACTGAGCTGTTGTGGCGAGGGGATTTAGCGAAACGTCGCACCGCCCCGCTGGGGTGCGAAGCACCCCCCTTCAAACTGCCTGACACACCGTGCTGCCAGGTTTTGGGGCTGCTATGCAGCCCAGCGGGGATAAATCCCCTCGCCACAGGGGATTCGTCGCCGGTGTGTTACTGCGTCGGCCGCGAGCGCAGTTGCTCCGCTGCTGCCTGGGCCAGGTCCGGCGGCAGGAAATCCTTGTCGGGGTTGTAGTCGGGCTTGAGGTAGCGTGACAGGGCCTGCAAGTCTTCGGGGCTCAAGGTGCCGGCGGCCTGCTTGAGGCGCAGGTTATCGAGGATGTAGTCATACCGGGCGTTGTTGTAGTTGCGCACCGAGGTGTACAGCTGACGCTGGGCATCCAGCACATCGACGATGTTGCGGGTGCCGACCTGGTAGCCGATTTCCGTGGCTTCCACCGCGCTCTGGTTGGAGATGATCGACTGGCGCCGGGCCTGGACCTGCTCCACATCGGTGTTCACCGCACGGTGCAGGTTACGGGTGTTCTCCACCACCTGCCGGCGCAGGCTTTCGCGCTGCTGCTCGGTCTGGGTGAGCTGCGAGTAGGACTCGCGCACCTGGGAGCTGGTCAACCCGCCGCTGTAGATCGGAATGCTCAATTGCAGGGCCAGTGTGCGCTGTTCGACGTCGCCGCTATATGACCGACCAAATGCATTCGGGTTGCTGAAGCCCAGGGCGTCGTTGTCACCTTTTTCGTACCTCGCCACCGCATCCAGCGTCGGCGCATGCCCGGCCTTGCGTTGGCGCAAGGTGTCTTCGGCGGCCGTCACAGCATAGTTGCTGGCCAACAGGTTCAGGTTTTGCTTGGCGGCGGTGTCGACCCAGGCCTTGGCATCATTGGGCGCCGGCGGCAGGATCGGCAGGGTGTGGACGACGCCCTGGAGCGAGTTGTACTGGCGATTGGTCAAGGTGATCAGCGCTTCGAACGCATCGTCGACCTGGCGCTGCGCCAGGATCCGGTTGGCGCGTGCCGTGTCGTAGCTGGCCTGGGATTGCAGCACATCGGTCTTGTCCGACAGCCCGACGTCGAAGCGTTCGTTGGATTGGTCGAGCTGGCGCTTGAACGCCGCTTCCTCGGCCTTTGTCGAGGCCAGGTTGTCCTGGCTGCGCAGCACATTGAAATAGCTTTCGGCGCTTTGCAGGATCAGGTTCTGTTCGGTCGCCGACAATTGCAGCGAGGCTTGTTCGTTCACCGATTTCGCGGCTTGGAACTGGAACCAGCGGTCGGCACGAAACAGCGGTTGCGAGAGGGTGGCCTGATACGAGCGGGCGCTGCGATTGGCTACCGCCGCAGGCTGGTCGATATCGGTGCGCACGTTGGCGACTTCAGCTCCGCCGGACAGATTGGGCAGCAACCCGGCGCGGGCCTGGGGCACCACTTCCTTCTGGGCGCCATACTGGGCGCGGGCAGCGGCCAGGTCGGCGTTGTTGTCCACCGCTTCCTGATACACGCTTACCAGATCGGTTTTGGTCGTTAAAGGCGCTTCGGCGGCCCAGGCCATTCCATTGGACGCACAAGACACGGCCAGGGCCAGTGAGAGTTTGCGCAGCATGAGGCGATCCCTAAGTTCAAGATTGAGTGCGCATAACAGGCGCGCGGCGTAGCGAGTGTAGTTGCGCCTGGGCACGGCAACAATCCTGTATATACGCCATTCATCACGCCTTTTGCCCTGGCGATGGCGTTCTCTCGTGGTTGTGTCTAGACTGGCCGGGTTCTTGTCGGGGTGCCTTGCTATGAGGCTGAGATCGAATAATTTCGGATCCCGTTGAACCTGATCAGGTTAGCGCCTGCGTAGGGAACAAGATTTCTCGTCACCCGGCGAGTCCTCTTGTGCTTCGTCCGGGATGTTGTTCGACAATCGACTTTCGATCTTCGAACATGCTCGAGCAGCAAGCACAGCGTCCGCACTTTCGTGCAGGGACGCGTCCATTCGTTACAGGTTCGCTCCGACAAAAATCCACTGCCTGGATGTGTGTCTGGAGAGCCCGTGATGACGACAAAATCAAAAAACGCGACCAACCTCAGTGAATCGGCCCAGGTCGATCAGCAATCGGTTCAGCCCTTTACCCGCTCGCAAAAAATCTACGTCCAGGGCAGCCGCCCGGATATCCGCGTGCCCATGCGCGAAATCAGCCTCGACGTGACCCCGACCGACTTCGGCGGCGAAATCAACGCGCCGGTGGTGGTGTATGACACGTCGGGCCCGTATACCGACCCGAACGTGATCATCGACGTACGCAAAGGCCTGGCCGACGTGCGTTCGCCGTGGATCGAAGCCCGTGGCGACACCGAGCGCCTGGCCGGCCTGAGCTCCAACTTCGGCCAGGAACGCCTGGCCGACCCCGAACTGACCAAGCTGCGCTTCGCCCACGTGAACAACCCGCGTCGCGCCAAGCCAGGTGCCAACGTCAGCCAGATGCACTATGCGCGCAAAGGCATCATCACCGCCGAGATGGAATACGTCGCCATCCGCGAAAACATGAAGCTGGAAGTCGCCCGCGCCGCCGGCCTGCTGGACCAGCAGCATGCCGGCCACAGCTTCGGCGCCAGCGTGCCGAAAGTCATCACCCCGGAATTCGTGCGCGATGAAATCGCCCGTGGCCGCGCGATCATCCCGGCCAACATCAACCACACCGAACTGGAACCGATGATCATCGGCCGTAACTTCCTGGTGAAGATCAACGGCAACATCGGCAACAGTGCGCTGGGTTCGTCCATCGAAGAAGAAGTGGCGAAGCTGACCTGGGGCATTCGCTGGGGTTCGGACACGGTCATGGACCTGTCCACCGGCAAGCACATCCATGAAACCCGCGAGTGGATCATCCGCAACTCGCCCGTGCCGATCGGCACCGTGCCGATCTACCAAGCCCTGGAAAAAGTCGGCGGCGCCGCCGAAGACCTGACCTGGGAACTGTTTCGCGACACGCTCATCGAACAGGCCGAGCAGGGCGTCGACTACTTCACCATCCACGCCGGCGTGCTGTTGCGCTATGTGCCGCTGACCGCCAAACGGGTGACCGGTATCGTGTCCCGTGGCGGCTCGATCATGGCCAAGTGGTGCCTGGCGCATCACAAGGAAAACTTCCTCTACACCCACTTCGAAGACATCTGCGAAATCATGAAGGCCTACGACGTCAGCTTCTCGCTGGGCGATGGCCTGCGTCCGGGCTCGATTGCCGACGCCAACGACGCAGCGCAGTTCGGCGAGCTGGAAACCCTCGGCGAGCTGACCAAGATCGCCTGGAAGCACGACGTGCAATGCATGATCGAAGGCCCCGGCCACGTGCCGATGCAGTTGATCAAGGAGAACATGGACAAGCAGCTCGAGTGCTGCGACGAGGCGCCGTTCTACACCCTCGGCCCGCTGACCACCGACATCGCGCCGGGCTACGACCACATCACGTCCGGTATCGGTGCGGCGATGATCGGCTGGTTCGGTTGCGCGATGCTTTGCTACGTCACGCCGAAGGAACACCTCGGCTTGCCGAACAAGGATGACGTGAAGACCGGGATCATCACCTACAAGATCGCCGCCCACGCGGCTGACCTTGCCAAGGGCCACCCGGGCGCGCAGATCCGCGACAACGCCCTGAGCAAGGCGCGTTTCGAGTTCCGCTGGGAAGACCAGTTCAACCTCGGCCTGGACCCGGACACCGCCCGCTCGTACCACGACGAAACCCTGCCGAAGGACTCGGCCAAGGTGGCGCATTTCTGCTCGATGTGCGGGCCGAAATTCTGCTCGATGAAAATCACCCAGGAAGTGCGCGAGTACGCCGCCAACCAGCGCATTGAAGCGGTGGATGTGGATGTTGCCCAGGGCCTGGCGGAGCAGGCGGAGCGGTTCAAGCAGGAAGGTAGTCAGCTTTACAAGAAAGTCTGATCCGAGCATCGCTCACCTGTGGCGAGGGAGCAAGCTCCCTCGCCACATCGGCGACCCAAAACAATAATCTCCCCTGAGATATCTCTGTGAACATCCAACCCAGCACCTACTCCCCAGACACCGCAGTCCCCCTGGACAAACGCGTCTTCGGCGCCCGCGATCTGTTTTCCCTGTGGTTCTCCCTCGGCATCGGCCTGATGGTCTTGCAGGTCGGTGCCTTGCTCGCGCCGGGCCTGGGCCTGAGCGGTTCGTTGCTGGCGATTTTCCTCGGCACGCTGGTGGGCGTCCTGCTGCTGGCGGCGGTCGGGGTGATCGGCAGTGACACAGGCCTGTCGGCCATGGCCGCCCTCAAGCTGAGCCTGGGTGGCAAGGGCGCGAGCATGCCGGCGGTGTTGAACCTGTTGCAACTGATCGGTTGGGGCTCGTTCGAAATCATTGTCATGCGCGACGCCGCCAGCCTGCTCGGCGCCCGGGCCTTCAGCGAAGGCAGCCTGGGCTCGAACCCGCTGCTGTGGACGCTGTTTTTCGGCGCCCTGGCAACCCTGCTCGCCGTGAGCGGGCCGCTGACCTTCGTGCGTAAGGTCCTGCGTAAATGGGGCATCTGGCTGCTGCTGGCCGCGTGCATCTGGTTGACCTGGAACCTGTTCGCCAAGGCTGACCTGGCGGCGCTGTGGGCCCAGGCGGGCGATGGCTCGATGCCGCTGGCGGTGGGGTTTGATATCGCCATTGCGATGCCGCTGTCGTGGTTGCCGCTGATCGCCGACTACTCGCGCTTCGGCAAACGCGCCAGGAATGTCTTCGGCGGTACGGCCGTGGGCTTTTTCATCGGTAACTTCTGGCTGATGAGCCTGGGGGTGGCCTACACCCTGGCGTTCGCCCCGAGCGGTGAAGTCAACGCGTTGCTGCTGGCCCTGGCGGGTGCTGGATTGGGTATTCCGCTGCTGCTGATTCTGTTGGACGAGTCGGAAAACGCCTTCGCCGACATCCACTCGGCGGCGGTGTCCAGCGGCATGCTATCGGGGTTGAAGGTCGAGCACCTGGCCTTGGCGATTGGCGTCATCTGCACCCTGATCGCCTGCTTTGCGCCGTTGGCGCAGTACCAGAACTTCCTGTTGCTGATCGGCTCGGTGTTCGCGCCGCTGTTCGGCGTGGTGCTGGTGGACCACTTCATCCTGCGCAAACGCAGCAGCCAGGTCGTGTCAGCCGCGTTGCGCTGGCCGGCATTGTTGGCCTGGCTGGGTGGGGTGAGCACGTATCACCTGCTGGCCAACTTCTACCCGGACATCGGCGCAACCCTGCCATCGTTGATTCTGGCAGGGTTGCTGCAGCTGTTGCTGGGCCGGGCTTTCAGCTACGGCCAGGGAACAGCTCGGGCTTGAGGATGCCGTTGAGGCGTGGGTAGGCGATCTTCAGTTCGATGTGGCCCAGGGCGTACGGCGCGATGGTGCTCACTTCGTACTTGAGGATCACCCCGCCATAGGTCAGCGCGATGTGTGGGGTTTTCTGGAAGGACCACTGTTTCAGGAACTCCGGTTCCTGATCCAGCTTGGTGCTGATCAGCCAACTATTGTGGGCGACTTGCGCAGCTTTCCAGAACGCCTCTTCCTGGCCCGGCAGCAGCATGTCTGACAGCTCCAGCACCTTGTGTTGCTGGCGCGAATAGTTGATGAAGCCGCGCCCCGGCGTGCCGTGGGCACCGCCGGTGTCCAGGTAGCTGGACAGTTCGATGATCACCAAGCCGTCATGCTGCTCGCGTACCTTGGCTTGCAAATAGCTGCTATTGCGTGGTGCGGCGTTGCGCAAAAACTGCTCGCGATAGGCCGCCAGCGTCGGTGCCGCCGGGGCGTCCGGTGAGGTGCGGGTCATTTGCAGCAAGCGTTTCTCAATGATGCTGTCCAGCGCGGGCTCGGCGGGAAAGCGCAAGGTGTCGATATTGACCAGCGGGCAGTCGGCACTGGCGCAGCCAGGCTGCAGCTGCTCCGACGCATCGCGAGTGGTCTCCAACGGAGCGCGATAATTGGGCTGGAACAGGCTCTGGCAAGCGCCCAGGGTCAGGGCAATGGCGGCCAGCGAAGCAATCTTGAAAAGCGACATGGGCGTCCTTCGTGAAACAGGGAAAGGCAAAAAGTTACCCGCTTCGACTGTCAGCAGGGCAATCAGTTCGCCACTAAGCTCATTAGAGTGAGTTTGCAGGCAGCCGTCTATCCCGATGACCGGAAAGGGGCTGCATCAAACGGTACGGGCGCGTTAGGATGGCGCGAAGCCGAGGCTGGAACCTCGCATCGATCCACTGTAAACGAGGACTGTCATGACTGATTTCACCAATGCCACACCGAACGCCGTAGAGGTCGTCAAGCGCGAGAGCTGCTTCCAGGGTTTCTACAAGCTCGACCGCGTGCACCTGCGCCACGAGTTGTTCGCCGGTGGCATGAGCCGTGAAATCAGCCGCGAGCTGTTCGTGCGCCATGACGCGGTGTGCGTGCTGCCCTATGACCCACAGCGCGACGAAGTGGTGCTCATCGAGCAGTTTCGCGTCGGCGCCATGGGCAAGAGCGTCAACCCTTGGCTGGTGGAACTGGTGGCAGGCCTGATCGACAAGGATGAGCAGCCGGAAGAAGTTGCTCATCGCGAAGCGCAGGAGGAAGCTGGGCTTGTCTTCGCGGCGCTCTGGCCGATGACCAAATATTTCCCCTCGCCGGGCGGCAGCGATGAGTTCGTGCACCTTTACCTGGGGCGTTGCGACAGCGCTGGGGCAGGTGGCCTGCATGGGCTGGAGGACGAAGGCGAAGATATCCGCGTAAAGACCTGGGCTTTCGAAGACGCGCTGCAAGCAGTGCGCGACGGGCGTATCTGCAACGCGGCCAGCATTATTGCCCTGCAATGGCTGGCCTTGAATCGCGATGAAGTGAGGGGGCTATGGTCCTGAACAAGCTGCGCGACCGCTATCGCGTCGATCTGGTGGGGTTGCAGGCCGCCTGCGAGGCTAACTACGCCCGCCTGATGCGCTTGTTGCCGGACATGCGCAACGACCCGGCGCCGCGCCGAATCGCCGTGACCCATGGCGACCAGATGCTCGGTGTGCTGGCCCTGGAAGTGCTGCAGACCTGTCCCTACACCACCACCTTACAAGTGCGCCAGGAACACAGCCTGCCCTGGCTGCCGGTGCCGCAGCTGGAAGTGCAGGTCTATCACGATGCGCGCATGGCCGAGGTAGTCAGCGCCGAACATGCACGACGCTTTCGTGGCATCTATCCTTACCCCAATGCGTCAATGCACCAGCCGGATGAAAAAGCCCAGTTGAACCTGTTCCTGGGGGAATGGCTGAGTCATTGCCTGGCGCTGGGCCACGAGTTCGAAGTCGTTCGGTAGTTGTGAACCGGTTCCGGTTCGCGGGTTTCCCCTTTCGAGCATCCCCCAGCATAATTGCGGCTTCATGCAACGGCGTGATTGCGCCTGGGAGAGAGCGATTTGCCGAGCGTATCCAGCTTGACCACGGCCGATGCGGCGTTGTTGGTCCAACTGTCTGACAGTCATTTGTTCGCCGAGGCCGATGCTTCGTTGCTGGGCATGAACACCCGCGACAGCCTGCGCGAGGTCGTTGACCTGGTGCTCAGGCAGCAGCCGAACATCGACTTGATGCTTGCCACCGGGGATTTGTCCCAGGACGGCACGCTGGAGTCCTACGCGGCATTTCGGCAACTGACTGCGCGAATCGAAGCGCCGGCGCGGTGGATCCCCGGCAACCATGATGAGCCGCGGGTGATGCTTGAGGCGGCGGTCAAGAGCACGTTGCTCGATCCGGTGGTGGACATTGGCAATTGGCGGGTGACGATGCTCGATTCGGCCGTGCCAGGTTCGGTGCCGGGGTTTTTGGCCGAGGAGCAATTGATTCTGTTGGCCAACGCGCTGAGTGAAGCGCCGGAGCGGCATCACCTGGTGTGCCTGCATCATCATCCGGTGTCGATTGGATGTGTGTGGATGGAGCCGATCGGGTTGCGTAATCCAGAGGCGCTGTTTGCGGTGCTGGATCGGTTTCCTCAGGTGCGTGCGGTGTTGTGGGGGCATGTGCATCAGGAGATCGACCAGGTGCGCGAGGGGGTTCGGTTGTTGGCTTCGCCTTCGACGTGTATTCAGTTTGAACCGGGGAGTGAGGATTTTGCGGTGGGCTCGCAGGCGCCGGGGTATCGGTGGTTGCGGCTCTTGCCGGATGGGCGGTTGGAGACGGGGGTTGAGCGGTTGGTTGGTTTTGCGTTTACCCCTGACTATGGCTCCAACGGGTATTGAGCTGTTGGACGCGGCGGACTGGCCGCCGGTCTGTCTTTGTTGACCGGATACATATACGTTGCCGCGGTGACACTAGTTATGGTCCCGCTCTTACGGCGTCTCGCTTTTGACCAGCCGGAATGCCGGCCCAGGCAAAAGCAAGCAAAACACGTCGCGACGCATGTCCCGGGCGATGCCCCTCGGATTCATAGGATCTGCCGGTAGGCCTGTACATCCAGCACGCTGGTTGCCAGCCCGGTCGCTGGTGTATAGATGGGGCCTTGTACCGTTGTGAATTTAACGCCCTTGGTACCCAGCGACACATAGCGCTCGCCTTCATCGCGCTCGGTGAAGTAGGTGTAGGAGTGTTTTTCCATCGCTTTGTAGTGCGTTGCGTCTTCAACCATTTTCGCACTGAGCGATAGCAGGTCGGCGTCGGTCAGTTCGAGGGACTTGTTCAGCTTCGTCCCCCAACGCCGCAGGCATGCTTCGGCGAGGTGGCGGACCAGGCGGCCCGGCTCGGTCAGGACGCTTGGTCCGCTGACGCCATCCCCTGCGGCGTTGCCGACCAGGGTGGCGTGTCGGCCAGGCATCGGGAGGATGCTGGTTTTGGTGCCGGTGGCGGTTTGAGGTATCACGCAACTGAAGCCTTTCGAGCGCTCATCCCTGGCATAAATGCCCACGTACTCTTTCACGTTTGGATTGAGCTTGACTCGATGCTCCTGGAAGTTACCGATACCCGGCACGGGATCGATGGCGAAGATATTGACTGGAATGTTTTTAAGTTCGGCGTCCTTGAACATGGCGTTGGCCAGCATATGACAACTGATACCGCCGCGACTCCAACCCACGAGATTGACTTGCGTAGGGATAATGCCATTGCGGAAAGTTTTAATGATTTGTTCCTGTAGTTTTTGTTGGGTAATGCTGCGGTCGCCATAGTTATATTTGCGCCAAAACCAACTGCCTTCGCTCTTTACATCCTCGATTGGAATGCCGGCGGCTTTCAAGCGGTTATATTCCGCCTCGGTCAGTTGTTCGCGTTGCCAGTCGCTCTTGCCTTTGATGAGGTTGAGGGCGTGCTGCACGTTTTCTTCCCAGCCTTTGCCGAAGAGCGTTCCGGAAAGTCCGTAGTCCTTGGTGCGGGTGAGCAGTTCATCGGCTTGCAGGTTGCTGGTGCCGGGGCCATTGATCACGGCCCACTCGGCGAACTCGCGTCCTGCATGATTTGATGCGAGGGTGGTTACCAGTTCGCCGTTCCAATAGTTTTCATTGCTGCTGTCGAACTTGGTTGAGCCAGTTCCGCAAAAAAATATAGTTACGATTGTCATTTTTCTGTCTCGTTATTGGTAATAAGGAGTTGGTAGATTAGTTTCGGCTGGCATTGTTTTGGAAGGGGGGTGTTGTTGCGGGGTTTGTAAGAGTTGGTATGGGGGGTAGTTGCTGTGGGGTAAGTAAGGCGGAAGTTCTGTTGGGGGCGGGGTGACAGCTGGGCGGCATTTTTTTATCGGGGGTATATCCGTTTCTTCGGTAACGGCTGCTTATGGTTTCGCTTTTACAGCGAGTCACTTTCGATAGAGCGCGAAAGTAACCAAATGTATGGT